>JBEGPS010000269.1:0-6936 GCA_041181325.1 Pseudomonadota bacterium | reverse complement strand
GACTGGCATTCAGCCCGTGCGCGGCCCGGCGCGGGATGCGCTGACCGTATTTGACGAAAACGCCGCCTTCTTTCAGGGGCCGGATGCGCTGTGGGCTGCTTTGGTGGCTAAAGACTGGCAGGCAGTTTTTTGCACACTGCGCCCGCTATGGCAAGAGTCCACCTTGGTGCTGTTTGGCCATGCCCTCATGGAAAAGCTGGTTTACCCCCGAAAACCCATCACAGCCCACGTATTCCGTGCGCAAGCAGCTACACATTTGATAGCGGATATGGATGTTTGGCTGGCCCAAACTTTGTCCGCGCCCATGCTGGCGGCCAAGCCGTTTGCCCACCTGCCGGTGCTGGGCGTGCCAGGTTGGTGGTCTGCCAATGAAGACGCCGCTTTTTATGCCGACGCCAGCGTGTTCAGAGCCCCCAGTTTTTCTGGGTCCAATGGCCTAAAAACTTGAAATTACTGCGGCTGCCCTTACCATGCGAGCCTACGGCTGGTGAATAGCCGGTTTAGGAAGAAACCATGAAACGCATTATTTTGTTTGTCTTGACCAACGTACTGGTGGTCGTTGTGCTGGGCGTCGTGGCCAGCCTGCTGGGTGTGAACCGCTTTTTGACTTCCAACGGCCTCAACCTGGGCGCACTGCTGGGCTTTGCGTTGATCATGGGTTTTGGCGGTGCCATCATCTCTTTGCTGATCAGCAAGCCCATGGCCAAGTGGACTTCTGGCGTGCGGGTGATTGAGCAACCCCAAAACGCCGACGAGGCCTGGATTGTGGACACCGTGCGCAAGTTTGCCGACAAGGCCGGTATTGGCATGCCCGAAGTGGGTGTGTTTGACGGTGCGCCCAACGCGTTTGCTACCGGCGCATTCAAAAACTCCGCGCTGGTGGCCGTGTCCACCGGCTTGCTGCAAGGCATGACGCGCGAAGAAGTCGAGGCCGTCATCGGTCATGAGATTGCCCACGTCGCTAACGGCGACATGGTCACCATGACGCTGATTCAGGGCGTGATGAACACTTTTGTGGTGTTCTTGAGCCGCGTGATTGGTTACGCCGTAGACAGTTTCCTGCGCAAAGGTGATGACCGCGACAGCGGCCCCGGCATTGGCTACTACATCAGCACGATCGTGCTCGACATCGTGCTCGGCTTTGCTGCCGCGATTGTGGTGGCCTGGTTCAGCCGCCAGCGCGAGTTCCGTGCGGATGCCGGTGCCGCCCAACTCATGGGCCGCAAGCAACCCATGATCAACGCCCTGGCCCGCTTAGGCGGTATGACCCCCGGTGAGCTGCCCAAGAGCGTGGCCGCCATGGGTATTGCGGGCGGTATTGGTCAGTTGTTTTCCACCCACCCACCTATTGAAGAGCGCATTGCAGCGCTGCAAAACCAACAGGCTTAAGAGCGGCGCTGGGGCTTTACCCGCTCTTAAGCAGCGGGCAAAAAGCCACCTTGTGCCCGCAGCACTGCTTGTGCATCTGCTGCCAGCAGGGCGATGAAATCTTGCGCTGCTTGGTGGTGCTCCGCATGGCTGCAAACAGCGGCGGTGTAGACGGTTGCCAACTCAAACGCTGTCGGCAAATCAGCGACTAGCTCCACACCCGGTGTGATGCGTATCTCGGTCACTTGCGTGCAGCCAATTGCGTGCACATCTGCGTATTCGGCCATTGCACGCATGGCGGTGTTGCCGTTGGGGAAGGGCCTGAGCCGGTCCGCCAATTCATCGGCCAAGCCCAATGCTGTCAGCACCTTCATCACATGGATGCCGGCAGTAGCCAGTAACGGGTCGGGGAAAAAGATCGCACTGGCCGCTTGTAACGAAGCGCGCAGGGTATCTGCATCGTGAACTAACGGGTGTTGGGCGCCGGTTTTAACGGCAATGCCGGTTTTCACGACCCCTAAGTCACGGGCTGACCCTGGCGTCACCAAACCACTGTGGGTCAGGTTCTCGATCAGTGGCCGGGTCAGAATCAACACGTCGCAGGCGGCACCTTCCACTAACTTTTGTTGGATGGCGCCCACCGCATTGAACGTGCACTGCAATGCAAGACCACTGGCCGCTTCAAACGAGGGCTGCATGGCCCGAACCAAACCCTGTGCGGCACCGCCGCTCAACAAGTGCATAGCAAGCATGGGTTACTCAATCGGGCTTGATATTGGCCGACTTGATCACCACAGCCCATTTGTTTACGTCGTCTTGCAGGTATTTTTCAAACACGGCAGGGGTCATCACCATAGGCACCGCACCTTGTTTGACCCAGAGCTGTCGCACCTCTGGCAGGCTTGAAATTTTTGATACGGCATCATTTAGCTTGTCGGTAATGGCCTTGGGCGTGCCTTTGGGCGCCAGCAACCCCAGCCAGATGGTGGCTTCGTAGCCGGGCACCCCGGCCTCACTGAGTGTGGGCACATCGGGCAGCACTTCGGAGCGCTGCTTTCCGCTGGTGGCAATAGCGCGGACTTTGCCCGCCTTGACCTGTTCGGTCATGGTTGTCACGGCGTCAAACATCATGTCAACCTGGCCGCCGATGACATCGGTGCGGGCGCCCGAACTGCCTTTGTAGGGGATGTGCACCATGTCAATTTTGGCCATGCTTTTAAACAATTCGCCTGCCATGTGGTACGGCGTTCCGGGCCCGGAAGATGCGTAGTTGAGCTTGCCTGGCTGCCCTTGTGCGCGCTTGATGAGGTCTGCCGCATTCAGAATGCCGGTGCCAGGATTGGCAACCAACACGAGGTCTGAGTAGTTGATTGGCGCCACTGCAACAAAGTCGCGCATCAGCGCATAGGGTTTGTTGGGAATCAGCGTTTCGTTCACCGTCTGGGTGTTGGACATCAACAGCAGGGTGTAGCCATCGGGGGCCGATTTGGCCACAGCGTCGGTGCCGATGACTGACCCTGCCCCGGGCTTGTTTTCCACCACAAATGGCTGGCCCAGTGTGTCCGCCAAGCGCTGTCCGATAAAGCGTGCGTAGTTGTCTGCGGGCCCCCCCGCAGCGAAGGGAACCACAATTTTTACCGTATGCGCAGGGTAGGTTTGGGCCATCGCACTGGGGCTCAGGGCGGCTGCTACTAGGGCCAAGGCGGCACACAGGCTGCGACGTTGCAATAGATGGATCATTGAGTTTCCTTGTTATTCCACTTTGCCAATGCGCCGGACCACGTCCACCATGCGCTTGGCATCATCTTGCACATACTTTTCGAACTCCGGGCTGTCTTGGTACAGCACGGGGCTGCCGGCGTTGTGGATGACGTCGCGCACTTTGGGGTCGTTGGCAGCTATGCGTGCGGCGGCGCGCAAGCGCTGGGCGATAGGTTCCGGGGTACTGACAGGAATAAACATGCCTGACCACTGTGCGTATTCGACATTGAATCCCTGGTCTTTCAAGCTGGGCACATCGGGCATGGACTCCAGTCGGCCCGCACCCCAATGCCCCAGTACTTTGAGCTTGCCCGCTTTGACATGCTGCAGGACAGTGGCTGGACCTGTAGAAACCGCATCAATTTGGCCACTCAGCAGTGCCAAAACGGCAGGGCCTGCGCCGGTGTACGGAATGTGTGTCATGCGCACGCCGCCCGTTTGCGCCAGCATTTCCATCGGCACGTGCATGGTGCCGTAGTTGCCGGACGATCCGTAATTGATCGCAGAGGGGCGTTTGCGTGCGTCGTCGACAAAATCTTTAACGCTCTTCCACGGCGCATCAGAGCGCACGGCCAGCACCGTGGGGTCTGCGGTGTAGCGGGCCAGTGGACGCAGGTCGCTCAGGGCGAACATGGGTGCGCGGCCCAGCACTGTATCTGCCTCAGGAATAACGGAGTAAGACGACAGTGCCATCAACACGGTGTAGCCATCGGGCTTGGCCTTGGCAGCCACGCCCATGCCGATACCCCCGCCGGCACCGGGCTTGTTTTCAATGATCACAGCCTGACCAAGTTCGCGGCCCATGGCCTCTGCAACGGGGCGTGCCACGGTGTCTGCCAGCCCGCCGGGTGGGAAGGGCACCACCATAGTGATGGTCCGCGCAGGGTAAGTGATAGGTTGCGCTGCAACGGGTGCAGCACTTGCCGACGCCAAAAATAATACGCAAAGCAAGGCTGCCGACGAGGTCGGTCGGTGTGTCGTCATGGTGTCTCCTCTTATTTTTAAATCACTTTAACATGCACAATTCAGCACCTTTTTAGACACGGAACATAACCATGCGCATTGCAGCCTTTTTCTACCAGCAGCAGCCCCATGTAGGACTGGTCTCTGACGATTTACTCACGGTGACGCCGTTTGACATGCCGACCGCCCTGCGGGCGCTTGGCGCCCTGCCGATTGTTGAAATGTTGTCACGCGGTGAAACCCTGCCCGCGATGCTTGCCGCAGTGCCATTGGCCGATGTGACGCTACGCGCACCCCTGCCGCAACCTCGGCGCAACATTTTTTGCGTCGGTAAAAATTACCACGCCCACGCGCAAGAGTTCGCACGCAGCGGCTTTGACAGCAGTGCCAAGCCTGGCGGTGAAATTCCAACCTCGCCCATCATCTTTACCAAAGTGCCAGAGTGTGTAATTGCCACTGACGATGCCATCGAAATACCAGTGGGCGTGTCTACCGCGATTGACTACGAAGCCGAACTTGCGGTGGTCATTGGCCGCGGTGGCAAGGGCATCAGCAAGGCCAACGCCATGCAGCATGTGTGGGGCTACACCATCGTCAACGACGTCACGGCGCGCGACTGGCAAAATCGCCACATGCAGTGGCACATGGGCAAGTCGTTTGACACGTTTTGCCCCATGGGACCGTGGTTGGTCAGTGCCGACGCCATCGATGCCACCAACACACAGGTGCGTTGCTGGGTCAATGGCGAAATTCGCCAAAACGCCTCCACCAAAGACCTCATTTTTGATATTCCTACTCTCATCGAAACGCTTAGCGCGGGCATTACGCTGTATCCCGGTGATGTGATTGCAACTGGTACCCCTGTGGGTGTTGGCATCGGCTTTACTCCACCCAAATATTTGCAAAAAGGCGATGTAGTCCGTGTTGCCATCGACGGTTTGGGCGAAATCACCAACCCGGTGGTGTGATCAAGCGCAGAACTTCCAGGCAGCCCCGCTCAGACTAGCCGGGGACATGCTCCGTCTGACCCAACATGCTGCGCGCCACGGCTTCCGCCACTCGAATGCCGTCCACCCCCGCCGACAAAATGCCGCCTGCATAGCTGGCGCCTTCGCCCGCCGGGTACAGGCCGCGCACGTTGGTGCTTTGCAGGTTCTCGTCACGCGGGATTTTTAGGGGGCTGGAGGTGCGGGTTTCCACACCGGTGAGCACCGCATCGGCCATGTCAAAGCCTTTGATCTTTTTGCCGAATGCCGGTAGTGCCTCGCGCAGCGCCTCAATCGCGTAGGCGGGCAGGGACGGGGCCAGGTCGCCCAGTTTGACGCCGGGTTTGTACGAGGGCAGTACGCTGCCAAAGTCGGTGCTGGGTTTTGCCGCAACAAAGTCGCCCACCAGTTGGCCCGGGGCCTCGTAGTTGCTACCGCCTAGCGTATAGGCACCGCTCTCCAACTGGCGCTGCAGTGCGATACCGGACAGCGGGTGCGCCGCCTGTGGGTCTTTGGCTTGGAGTGCAGTGGCTTCTGCAGCGTAGCGCTGGCCTTGCTCCAGGCCAAAGGCCTGCACAAACGCGTCAACGTCTTGCGGAAAATCGGCGGGGTCAATACCCACCACCATGCCGGCGTTGGCATTGCGCTCGTTGCGCGAATACTGGCTCATGCCGTTGGTCACCACTCGGCCCGGTTCGCTGGTGGCGGCCACCACCGTGCCGCCGGGGCACATGCAAAAACTGTACACCGCGCGGCCATTTTTGGCGTGGTGCACCAGCTTGTAGTCCGCAGCGCCCAGCAGCGGGTGGCCTGCGTGGCGGCCCCAGCGGGCATGGTCGATCACACTTTGCGGATGCTCGATGCGAAAGCCCACTGAGAACGGCTTGGCCTGCATGGCCACCCCGCGCTCGTGCAGCATGGCAAAGGTGTCGCGGGCACTGTGGCCCAACGCAATCACCACATGGCTGGCGGGCAGCTCGTACAGCGTGTTATTTAAGGTGTTTTTTACCTGTAGCCCCCGCAGGTTATGCGTAAGCAGCTCACTTTTTGATAGCAAAACATCGACCACGCGCTGCTCAAACCGCACCTCGCCACCCAGCGCAATGATGCGCTCGCGGATGCTCTCCACCACCTTTACCAGCTTAAAGGTGCCAATGTGCGGATGCGCCTCGTACAAGATCTCGGGCGGCGCTCCGGCCTGCACAAACTCTTCCATTACCTTGCGGCCCAAAAAGCGCGGATCGCGAATTTGGCTCCACAGCTTGCCGTCGGAAAACGTGCCCGCGCCGCCTTCACCAAACTGCACATTGCTCTCGGGGTTGAGCGCATTTTTCCGCCACAGGCCCCAGGTGTCTTTGGTCCGCTGGCGCACCGTGGTGCCACGCTCCAGCACGATGGGCTTAAACCCCATTTGTGCCAGCACCAGCGCGGCAAACATGCCGCAGGGCCCAAAGCCGACCACCACCGGGCGAAGTTCCAAATCCGCAGGCGCTTGGCCCACGGGGTGGTAGGCCATGTCCGGCGTGGCGGTGATGTGCGGGTTGCCTGCAAACTGGGCCAGCAGCGCAGGTTCTTTGGCTGCATATAACGTCAAGTCCACGATGTACACCACCAGCAACTCAGCCTTGCGTGCATCAAAACTACGCTTAAAAACGTGCAGGTGGCCAATGTCGGTGGCAGCAACGCCCAGCACCGTTGCTGCCAACTGCGTGAGGGCTTCGATAGGGTGGGGCGGCGGCGTGCGGTCCTCATCTGTCTCGGCCGGTGCGTCAGATGCGCGGCGCACGTCTACTGGCACGGCAGACAAGGGGAGTTTGAGTTCAGAAATGCGAATCATGGCGGGCTCGTAGTGATCAAG
>JBEGPS010000268.1:0-5497 GCA_041181325.1 Pseudomonadota bacterium | reverse complement strand
ATCAACAATTGGATTTGATAATTTGCTTGCATATTCATTGGCTACTTTTTGCGACTCAGCCAAATACAACCCATGCCCATAAGCCTGCGCGCCTTCACCCGTGCCGATTTTGCTGGCGTCAAATTTGCTGAACCGGTGCGGTGAGCCGTGCCAGACCGTCATTGCCACCGGGTTGTAAGCCTCGGCAATCTTGCCCAGCAGCGCATTGCTGGCTGGGCCGCTGCCCAAGCCTTTGCCGGCCTTGACGCTGGCTATCGTCTCAGCCGCCGAGCGGTCACCCATCTGGTTGAAGCTGCGCGCCTGGTCATTGGCATCGCCCACCACCTGCTGCAACGTGCCCAGCGGGTCGTCCAACAGGCCGCGCAGCTTGTTTTTCATCACGTTGCTGGCTGAGTACACAGCCGGTAGCACATCGCTCAGTAAGCCTGCCATCACGCCACCCCTTTCATGTTCGTTAAATCAATGCAGCCTCGGCCTCGCGCCGAATCGTCAGGCCGCGCAGCACGCGCCCGCCCGCCTTGTCCCACTTGCGCAGCTCACCCGGCACTGCATCCCAATCGCCGGAGTTGATGCGCTTGCGTAGCGTGCTGCCTTTTAGGGCGCTGCCGCCCAGGTTGTAGGTAAAGTCGATCAGCGCGGCCAGGCGGTCGGGGTGGTCTAGGCCAGGACAGAGCCGCAGAACTTGAGGCAAGTACACGGTGCGAACGTGCCACAGCAGCAGCGTCTCTGATCGCTCGCGGGTGATGGCTGGGTCGGTCAGGGTGACTCGGGTGCCGTCCTCGTAGTAGGTGGCCCCAAACCCGATGGTTGGCACTCCAGTTGGGCACATGTACGGCTTGCTGTAAAAGCCCTCAAACCGGCGCATGAGCGCCAGCGCTACAGGCATGGCGGCATCGATCACTTGCCGCGCTTCATTAGGTTACGGTCTGCCAAGTAGATCCCCAGCGCCGCGCCCGTCACGGCTAGGGTGTTGTCGCTGAGCAGCATCAGGCCAAACTCGCCGGCAGTCATCATCAGCACCGCCCAAGTCGCCACGCCGGGCCGAATGACGGCGTTCCAGGCGTCTACCCAAGCGATGCCCACGGTCTTGGTGGTGCCCTTCACCGCCTCGACCCAGCCCTGCGCCTCCAGCTCGCCAATGGCGGCCTCGGCCTGCACTTGGATGGTCTTAACGCCCAGTTCAGCTTGCACCCGGATGGACTCAATGTTGCGGCCATGCTGCGCGGCGTCTAGCTCGGCCTGGAGGTGCATGCGGTCAAGTTCGTGCTTGTGGTCTTGCGCTTTGGTTAGCCAAGCCGACAACTCGCCCCACAGCATTCGGAAAACCGAGCCGCCAAGAAAGGATACAAGTGCGGAAATCATTTGAAGCCGTGTCCTTTCAGATAATCCAGAAAGACTGCGCCCACCCCCACAATGCCGGCCCACACCAGGCCAGCAAACGTCTTCTCAATCACAGCTTGGCGCAACCTGATCGACTGCTCTTGCTTTGCAATGGCAAGCCTCACCCATTGCTGCTCATCTTTGTTAAGACAAGAATCGTCTGCCTTTAAAGCGGCAACAATCTCGGCGGCAAATTGGGTGCGTTCTTCGGGCGTCATTTTTCAGCAATGGGTTGAGTGGTGATGATCCGCAGCAGCGTGATGACTACCGCAATAGCGCAGCCGACGTACATCTGCTGGATGGGCGTGATGGGCAGCAAAGCAACGTAGCCTTGGACGATGCTGAGTACCGCCAGCAGCAGGGCAAATAGCACCGTGCGGGATTTTAGGAGCTGGAGGATGGTGGTCATGATTTATCTGTTTGAGGATGTTTTTACATAGTCAATGTCGATAACTCTTAATGATGCGGAACGAGAGAAAGCAGACACCACAGGAGTCACTGGCGCGGATACAAACAAGGCATTCGCCATTGATGCGCCGACAAGAACACCGTTTCTGAAGAATGTTGCAGAACTGCCGGATGCCGGAAACTCAATTCGGAAAGTTTCAAAAGTTGATTGAACAGGTGCAACGCCGCTGTTTTGTGGTGTACCAGCGCCTGTTGAACTATTCCCGACAAGCCACCAATTTTTAGTAGTCATTGTTGTGTCGTACAGAAAACCGCAAGCATTCGTCCTGTTTGCCGTGACTGCATCTCCACCACCAGTACCTTGAATTGGTATTCCCAAGCCCCCAGCTTGGTCTGTTACACCAACAAAAATTGCCATGTTGGTGATAACGCTTGTGATTGACACTCGAGCTTCAAAAACCATAGCCCCCAAACTAGGTTGCCAATTTAGTGCCGAATCAATCTGCACACCATTTACAGCGTAAGTTGCGGCTGCGCCTGCGCCAGTTGTAAAGCGTGTGATTCCGCGAAGCTGCCCGGCAACAATGGCTGGAAGTATGCAGCCTCCATCACTCCCCTTTGTTCCCGTCCACAAACCAGCGTTTAGTGTTATGCCAAGAAAATCATCGTACAAAGCCACAGGTGGATTGGGCTCTCGCATGAACCAGTCAAAGCCTTTGTTATCTGAGGTTACATCCGTGCCAGTTGGCGAAATGTTGACTGCTGCGCTTGAGTTGCCTCGGCAATCATTTGACGTAATCACAAGCGAGGAAGTGGAGAAGGTTTTGATCCCCTCAACAGAGCCAGATGCTCTGTTTCCAGTAATTAAACCAGTGCAACTATCCGACAAAATTCCGCACTTATAACCAGATGCAGCACTAGCGCCGTTACCGATGCAGGTATTCCCAATGATTGACATATCCACGCAACCGGCACTTGAAACACCTGCAAATGAATTATTTGCAAACGTATTGCCAGTTATGTTGTTGCCGATGCCGTTTGTCAATGATATGCCAGGGCCACCGTTTAACGAGCCATTGTTCCCCGAAATCTCCGTGTAATCTACGCTATTTCCTGCGCTGCATTCGATGTGAAATCCCGCGCCAGATTGGGTAAAGTCTGCCCTGTTCGCCGTGGATGAGTTGCCAGTGATCGTGTTGCGTTTAGCTGTCAGTACACCCGACGCCTCGACCACAATACCTATGCAGGTATCAGATACTTTGTTTCCGGTCACTACGTTGTCATCGGAGGCAAACAGATAAATTCCATACCCCGCCGCCAACTTTCCACAAGTCTTGACCGTGCTATTTGTGACTGTGTTTTTAGACCCTGCGGAAAAAAGAATACCAGTGCCGTAGATATTCTGCACCGTCAAATTTTCAAAGTGGTAATTGGTTACCGTACTTAGAACAATACCGCTTCCTGAAGTTTGATTGGTGTAGTTGCCATCTAGCGTGAATCCGAACAGATTTGCACCCGTAGAGCCACTATTTGTGATGATATTTGAATTAAGCGATGCCTTTGCCTTGAGCGTTGCCCCATACCCCCAAATAACCGCATTGTCTGGAACAGTTAAAGCGCCGACCAAGTAAGTTTTGCCAGGCGTAAGCAGGCAGTACCCAGATGCAATTGCAAGCTGAACAGCCGCTGTATCGTCTGTTGTTCCGTTTGCTGCTGCGCCTTTGTCTTCCGGGGAAATACCAAACTGACGCAGCTTCGCCTGCACCGTAGTTGCCACCGCGCCAGTGCCTGCTTGCAAAAAGCCCACCAGCGCCGAGCCGCCCGATGCGGCCAATGCAGCGCCATCAGCGGTCAAATTGTCCTGCGTCCAGATCGTCGCATCTGCCGAATCTTTCAGCACCAACTTGTAGCTGTTGCCGCCAAAGAAAATCGACGCCTCACCCCGACTGTCCAGAATCACCGGGTTGGTGTTGGGCGTGGTGCCAGCCGCATCGCTGTAGGTGGCCAGCGGCGTGGTGGTGCCGGCGGCGTAGGTGTAGACCTTGCCGCCCACCAGCAGAGCGCCTGCGTTGCTGAAATACTGCTGTTTGCCCTGGGGCATCAAAAAGGCCATGATTGTGCTTTCTCAAACAAAAAAGCCCTGCGGGATGAGCCGCAGGGCTGGTGTTGGACGGTGGGAAAAGTCAGTTGGGCGGCAGGTACAGCCGGGGCGCGAGCTGGCTGCCGATTTGGCTGCTGAACTGGCCGCCAAGCTGGCCGGTGGTTTGGTTCAACAGGGCGCTTTGCTGGTTAATGCGCGCTATGAGGTCGCCCATGTTTACCAAGTTGTTGCGGCCCTGCTGCCCCTGGCTCAGCAGCAGTTGGCCGATCTGGTTGCGCGTGGTCTCGGGCATCGCCACGGCGCTGTACAGCTTGTTGGCGCTGGTCAGCATCCCCACCGGGTTGCCGCTTTGCACGGCGGCTGCCGCCCCCGCAGCGCCACTCAGCGCTGGGTTGTCCAAGTCAGCCATGCCAGCCAAGCGGCTGGCGGTTGGCGAGCCCTGGCCCACGCTTTGCAGGCGCTTTAGTGCGGCCTCTTTGGCGGTGTTGGCGGCAAAGTCGCGGAAGCTGCGCTCGTCGCCAAAAATGGCGCGCAGTTGCTCCTGCGTGCTGGGGTTTTTCCACATCGCCATGATGTTGGTCTGGCCGCCCTGGGTGCCCAGCTTTTGCCGCAGCCCCTCATAAGCACCGATGCGAAACGCCTCTTGCTCACTGCTGCTTAGTGCGCGCACCGCCTGCTGAATGCCAGACTCGTCCATGTTGATGGCGCGCCGGCCAGCCGTGGCGGCGTCAATCAGCGCCGATGGGCCGGCAAAGGCATTGCGTGCGTTGCGGTACAGCGACTCGCCGGTTTGTGGGTTGGTGGTGGCTTGGTCGAGTTCGGCCAGCAGCCGGTTCTTGAGCCCTTGGTAGCTGTTGCCAAGCGGCGTCAGGGTGCCGTCTGCGTTCAGCGCCTTGCGGCTGGTCAGCAACTGATCAAGCCCCTGCTTCACATGGTCAAGATCGCGCATGGCCATTCGGCCCGGCGTGTTCATGTCCAGCGTCCACGGCATCTGCTTGGCGGTGGCAATCTCCTGGCCCAGCTTGGTAGCGCCCAAGTCGTCAGCAGCCTGCAGAATGCCGGCCAGCCTAGGCGTGGCGGCCACATCCACCCGGTGCAACTGCGCGTACAGCGGCCCTGCGGCTTGTTCACGCTGGCTAATCAGGCTCTCCACCGTGTCGGTCAGCCGCTGCCCTTGGGTGCCCAATGCGCTGTCAGCGTCAGCACGCATCCGAGCGCCCACACCGGCTTGGCGCTGGCGCAGTAGCTGACTGGTGGTTTCGGCGCTGCGCCCGGGCAGCGTCACCATCTGGTCAAGCAGCTTGTTGGTGCTGACGCCGCCGGCATCGGCCAACACACCCGGCGCACCCAGCTTGTCGTAGCGCGCCAGCGCCTGCGTCAGCGGGTTGGCCTGGCCGCTGGTGAACACCGTGCCCCGAGCATCCCGCGAAAGCGCCTGCGCCACTTGCTCTTGGGCGGCTCGCATGGCAGCCGATTGGCTGGCCCGTTGCGCCACGTTGCCGACCACCTCCGCGCCGGTATTGACGACACCACCCAAGGTCGACGACAGCACAGCGCCCGTAGCACCGCCCAGCGCGGTGTCAGCGGCCATGCCGCTCAGTGTGTCAG
>JBEGPS010000267.1:0-10222 GCA_041181325.1 Pseudomonadota bacterium | reverse complement strand
ACTTTGTTTTTGGCGGTGAAGGGCATGGACCCAGTGTTAGACGAAAACACCTACCAAAAAAATATGCAAACGAGCAAAGCGCTGGCCACCAACCCGGCCAGTTTGGCGCCCGCCATGCAGGGGCGAAACCATGCACAAACGGGTGTTCAGCCAGGACGCACAGCGCCTTAAGCCATGGACAACCCGATGCCCTCCTTATTTCAAAAGCGGCTCATGTGGATTATTTGGCCCGCCTTTTTGATGGCGGGTGTGATCGAGATGCTGGTGTTCAGCATGATCGACCCGGAAGATATGCACTGGTTTGGCCACCAGTTGGAGTTTTCGCGCCAGGGCATTTACACCGTTTCTTTTTTTGCCTTTTGGCTGATCACAAGTATCAGTGGGGCGCTAACGGCTTTGTTGGCCTTGAGCCCGTCAGAAGTGAACCGCTTTCCCTGATCAGTCGCAGGCTTTGGGGTTGACGATGTCTTTGAGTGCGTTGGTATTCAAGATGCGCACGTGCCGCTGTTTTACCTCCACAATGCCGTCCTCCACAAACTTGGAAAACGTACGGCTTACAGTCTCTAACTTGAGGCCTAAATAGCTGCCGATTTCTTCGCGCGTCATGCGCAACACCAGTTCAGACTGCGAGAAGCCCCGCGCATGCAGGCGTTGCACTAAATTCAGCAAAAAAGCGGCCAGACGTTCTTCGGCACGCATGCTGCCCAAAAGCAGCATGACACCGTTTTCACGCACAATTTCTCGGCTCATGATTTTGTGCACATGGCGCTGCAGGGCTACCACTTCGCGCGACAACTCTTCAATTCGCTCAAAGGGCATGACGCAGACTTCGGCATCTTCGAGTGCCACGGCGTCGCAGGTGTGGTGGTCGTTGACGATGCCATCGAGCCCAACGACTTCACCGGCCATTTGAAAGCCGGTGACTTGGTCACGGCCATCTTCTGAGGCGATGCAGGTTTTAAAAAATCCGGTGCGAATGGCATACAGGCTGGTGAATTTTTCGCCATTGCGAAACAGCATGGCACCGCGCTTGACTTTTCGGCGGCTTGCAACCACCTCGTCGATACGGTCTAGTTCTGTGGAGCTGAGCCCCAAGGGCATGCAAAGTTCTCGCAGATTGCAGTTAGAGCAAGCCACCTTGACAGCATGGGGGTGCATTTCTACCGATTCAAACATAAACGTCCTCTGATGCAGGTCAATTGTCAGTGTACTCACCTTGTTGCTTCTTGATGCACATCAAACCGAAGTGGGCCAAGTTACGGCACATTCAGGCAGCTTGAACTGGAGTTGTCATGTGCGCTGCTACTGAAATTGTTACGGATGAATTGCTACGGAGATACGATGTGTCCGGCCCCCGTTACACCTCCTACCCGACTGCGGACCGGTTCGTGGAGGCATTTGCTGAGCACGACTACGCACAGGCGCTAACCCAACGCCGTAGCGGCCCTGTGGCGTTGGGCTTGCCGTTGTCGCTGTATGTGCATATCCCGTTTTGTGAATCGCTGTGTTACTACTGCGCATGCAACAAAATTATCACCAAGCACCATGACCGGGCGGCAGAGTATTTGCGTTATTTGAGTCGCGAGGTTGATCTGCACACGGCGCTGATCGGCCTTGGCCAGGTGGTGAGCCAATTGCATTTGGGCGGTGGCAGCCCCACGTTTTTGACCGATGACGAGTTGCGCGAGCTGATGGCCATGCTGCGGCGCAACTTTGCGTTTGCGCCAGGTGGCGAGTATTCCATCGAAGTGGACCCCCGTACGGTGGACAACAACCGCTTGGAGACACTTGCCGAACTGGGCTTTAACCGCCTGAGCTTTGGCGTGCAGGACTTCGACCCTGCCGTGCAAAAAGCGGTGCACCGCGTGCAACCTGCCGAGCAGGTGTTTGCCTTAGTGCAAGCTGCGCGCGACCGGGGGTTTGAGTCCATCAACGTCGACTTGATTTATGGCTTGCCATTGCAAAGCCCAGAGTCGTTTGACCGCACCTTGGCCCAGGTGGCCGAGCTGAGGCCAGACCGGATTGCGCTGTACGCCTATGCGCACTTACCTGAGCGATTTAAGCCACAGCGGCGTATTGCCACCGTTGAAATTCCCAGTGCGGGCTCGAAAATATCGATGTTGTCACGGTCGCTGGCGGCGTTCTCACAGGCGGGCTACGTGTATGTCGGCATGGACCACTTTGCCCTGCCCGACGACTCTTTGGCCGTGGCCAAGCGCCAAGGTCGACTGCACCGCAATTTTCAGGGCTACAGCACCCAGCCCGACTGCGATTTGATTGCACTGGGCGTCTCCAGCATTGGGCGCATCGGTGCCACTTACAGCCAAAACGCAAAGACCTTGGAAGAGTATTACGACGCGCTGGATCACGGGCAGTTCCCGGTAGTGCGCGGGCTGGCGTTGTCGCGTGACGACTTGGTGCGCCGCACCGTCATCATGGCTTTGATGTGCCAGGGGCAGGTGCAGTTTGAATCCGTCAACTTGGCGTATTTGGTCGATTTTTCGTCCTACTTTTCCAAAGAATTGGAGTCGTTGGCGGCATTGCAAGCGCAGGGCATGGTGGTAGTGGACGACCAAGGCATTCAGGTCACGGCACAGGGCTGGTTTTTTGTGCGCGCGGTGGCCATGGTGTTTGACCGCTATTTGCAGACTGACCGCACCCGGGCTAAGTTCTCCAAGATCATTTAGCATCGTTGGATGCAGTCATCGCTTGCGCTTACGGCGCTTCTTATGGGTTTAGTGGGTGGGCCCCACTGTGTGGCCATGTGCGGTGCTGCTTGCGCGGGGTTGGGGCAGGCTGCGGGCCCGCGTAAAAACACGGCACTGCTGACGTTTCAGTTGGGACGCGTCATCGGTTATTCCGCGTTGGGCGCATTGGCGGCTGCGTCCATGCAAGGCTTGGGCTGGCTCACGGTGCAATCGGCGGCGTTGCGGCCCGTGTGGACCTTGTTCCACGTAGCAGCTGCCGTTCTGGGGCTGGTGTTGTTATGGAGCGCAAGGCAACCTGTGTGGCTTGAATCTATAGGGCGCGGCATCTGGGCCAAAGCCCGCGCCTTGGGTGCAGGGTGGGGTGGGGCGCCGCTGCTGCTGGGCACGCTGTGGGCTTTTTTACCTTGCGGACTGTTGTATTCGGCTTTGTTGGTGGCTGCTATGGCAGGCGGGCCTTTAGATGGTGCGGCCGTGATGGCTTTGTTCGCGCTGGGTACCAGTGTCACGATGATGGCGGGGCCTTGGCTGTGGTTGCGCTTGCGCGGGGCTTCGCCCGACAGTGGAGCCTGGGGTGTGCGCTTAGCCGGCGCGGCGCTTGCGGCCAGTTCGGGTTGGGCACTGTGGATGGGGTTGGTACACAATACCGCGCCTTGGTGCGTCACTTAACGACTCAATACGAGTTGCGCTGCCACATGTTTTGCAGTGCGTCTGCGCCGTCATAGGGCGATTCGTTTTCATCGTCATCATCTTCCACAGTGGGCACCTCAACGCGGCGCGGCTTATCTGATGTCTGCCTCGACAGGTCTGCCTGCAGGGCAGTATGTTGCGGGGTGGGGGTGTCTGTTTGGGTGTTCATAGGCCATTTTTGGGCTAGGCCCTGTGTGTACTCGGTGCGCTACCTCACGTTTGCCAGACGATATCTATTTCATATTTTTGACGCAGTGCGCTTAGCTGCGAAAATGGCATGGCCATGACGATAAAACCTGAATTAAATCAAGCACTTGCAGCCCACCAAATCGGCACTCGCCTGAGCGTCGCGCCCATGATGGATTGGAGCGATCGCCATTGCCGCTACCTGCATCGGTTGCTTTCACGCCACGCATTGCTGTACACCGAGATGGTGACCACCGGCGCGCTGCTGCATGGCGACGTGCCACGCCACCTGCGCTTCAATGCCGAAGAACACCCGCTGGCTTTGCAGCTTGGCGGCAGCGAACCTGTTGATTTGGCGCAATGCGCCAAGCTGGGGCAAGACTGGGGCTATGACGAAATCAACATCAACTGCGGCTGCCCCAGCGAGCGGGTGCAGCGCGGCGCTTTTGGTGCTTGCCTGATGAATGAAGCGCCCCTGGTTGCGGACTGTGTGAAGGCCATGGTGGATGCTGTGGACATACCTGTCACGGTGAAGCACCGCATTGGCATTGACAAAGACGAGAGCTATGCCTTTGTGCGCGACTTTGTGGGAACGGTGGCTGAGGCGGGCTGTAACACCTTCATCGTGCACGCCCGCAATGCGTGGCTTAAAGGCCTGTCGCCCAAAGAGAACCGCGAGATTCCCCCGCTGCGCTATGCGATGGTGTACCAGCTCAAAAAAGACTTTCCGCACCTCACCATCTCCATCAACGGCGGCATCACCACCACCGAGCAGGTGCATGCCCATTTGCAGCACGTAGATGGCGCCATGATTGGCCGCGAGGCGTACCACAACCCCTGGTGGCTCAGCCAATGGGACTCGGTGTTTTTTGGCGATGCACAACCTGATAATCCCCGTGACACTTCTTGCGACAACACCCGCGAATCGATTGAAGAAGCGATGGTGGTCTACATGGAGCGCGAGGCCGCCGCCCACGGCACTGCGTGGTACGGCATTGCCCGGCACATGCTGGGTCTGCGCCATGGTTTGGCAGGCTCCAGGCGCTGGCGGCAGGTGTGGAGCGACCATCGCTTGAAAACGTTGCCTGCCCGCGAAGTGATGAGGCTTGCACGCGAGTCGACTCATGCTGCAGGTTGATTTTGATGGTAAGAATAGGGTTCCAGCCCTTGTCGAATATGCGTAAGCAGCTATTATTACTATAGCAATTAGCCACAACTTTTATTCACCGGAGACAAGCGCAATGAACAATCGGATACACGCTTTGCTGGCAATTTCTATGTTTTGGACGGGAGCTGTCTTGGCGCAGTACGGAACGCCAGCAACCTTACAGGCCGAGTTACCCTATGGCTCAGACTTGAGTTTTTCGGTGTCCAAAGCGGAATTGACGCCCTCATCGATTTTGGCCAACACCGTTTTCATCCCGGTAGGCGCATCGCAAGAGAAGTTGCCTGCCGTGGTGGTGCACCATACCTGTGGTGGCATCAGTGACCACATCTACCAGTGGACTGCTGCTGCCTTGCGCGAGGGTTATTCGGTTCTGGTTTTAGACACACTCAGTCCACGTAGTTTAAAAATTGATTGTGGTTCGCCCTCCAAAATTCCCAATGGGCGGTGGGTCAAGGATGAGCTGGACGCCGTGGCCTACCTCGCGGCTCAGCCCTTTGTCGACCCGCGCTACATATCGGTAGTGGGGTTTTCCAAAGGCGGTTTGGCTGCCACCTGGCTCTCCAGCCCAGCAATTGCCAACGCAGTGCGCCCAGGAACGCCGCAAGTGGCTGCAGCGGTGTCACTCTATGCCCTGTGTGCTTTACCAGTTACCAGGGGTCGCCCACAGGGCGCAGTCGTACTGCAACCGGACACTTCACGCCCCTTGTTGATGCTCCTGGGCGAAAAGGACAATGAACTGTCCCCCGAGTCGTGCATCCAGGAGCTACCCGTGCGCAAGGCTGCTGGCGCCCCAGTGGAGTGGTTTGTTTACCCAAACACCACCCATGCTTGGGATATGGCCGAGCGCGATGGATTCACCAAGCCAAGCCCGATCAACGGCGAAAAGGTTGTTTATCGCTATAACAAGGACGCAACCGAAGATGCCAAACTTCGGGTTTTCGACTTTTTAAAGCGCTATGCCAGGGCGAGGTAAACCGTTCAAACATCGGCGCGACATGCAAGAAAGCGCAAAAAAATACCATTGCGCTGGAGGTATTTGTGCAGCGCTGTGTTTACTGCAGCATGAAGGTCTGATATTCCAGCTTTTCCAACACTTTGCTAAGTATGCTCATGCCGACTAGTACGGTAATGAGCATGGCCAGCGTGAAGCCGTACCCGAACCACGCTGGACCTAACTGCAGAGATAGGGCAGTAAAAGCGATATTTGTCAGCGGCAGCAAGATGGTCAGACGCAGTACATGGATCCGCTGGTCCAAATAAAAAAGCACATTCAAAATGCCCAGCAATATCACTTGCAATGCTGCGCCCACCACATCCACATAAAGCAGGGGCAGGTAAAGCTTGGAGATGCCGAGTGACTCCAGCATTACGCCACCGAGCGAAAACGTAATCAGTACTGTAATGGATTGAATCTTTGCAATATCGAATAATCCGTGCTGAATGTGATAAACCATCTGATTGCGCATGCGTTCTATGTAATCCAGCGTAGCACCCTCGCGTACGGCGTTATAGAACTTGATGTAGTACTCCACAAAATCGGTTTCGATGCGCACCAGAAAAACCGCCATACCCGGAATTACCGATAGGTAGGACAGAAAAATGGGGAAGTCGTAAATGACCGATGCATTCAGGGGCCCAATTACTTGCTGACCGGTTCCAGGGAAGTACCAAAACATCAGCTTGTCGATCCACGCCCCGAGATTGAAGAAAAAGCCCGTACCTACCAATGTGAGGTGCATGGCGCCAGGTTTCCAGATATCGAAGGCGATAAAGCGGTCAGAGCGGTAGTTGCGATACACCAACCAAACCATTCCCATCAGCAGCAGGTAGTGCCCCAAAACGAAGCCCAGCAGCAGGCCGTCGATTCCTAGATAGGGGCGCAGTAACAGGGCAAAGCCCAAGGTGGCGCTGTAGCCCACAAAGAATATGGCAACAATGGTGCGGTAGTGCTTTAAACCGGTCAGAAAGACAGTAGCAATCCAGACCGCTGACATGATGGACAAGCCCATGACGAACAGAATTCGGTAGAGCGGGGTTTGATCAGGAAAGCAGAATGCTGCAAAAGGAGTCGCGAGGCCTATGCAGGTAACCAGGGCGACGAGTATCAAACCGTTGAAATTAGGCAGGATGGAGGCTTCGTCTTTTTCAAAAATTCGGTCTGCTACAAATCGAGTAAACGACAGCTGCACAAGCCCTGTACCTACCAATGAAATCAGGAAAAGGTAAGTCACCGTAACCTGAAATTGCGAAATGACCTCGTTAGGATCGGACACCCCCAGGCTGAACACACCGATCAGCATGATGCCCACGATAGATAAAACCCATGGACCTGAGCTGATCAGGCCGGCAAATGCGTAGGCTTGTAGCAGTCCAAAATAGGACTGGCGTTTGAGTAATTTGCGTAGCTCGAAACCTATGCCTGCCATTGGAAGTTCTTTTCGTAAAGGTCTCGGTACCGAGCAAACATCATGTCCTGGGAGTAGTAGGTTTCCACCCGACGGATGGCTGCCGCGCTGGCCTGATTCCACGCATCGGTATTGCCCAGCAGTTCAAGCGCGGCGTTTGCAAGCGATTGTGGGTCAGCGATGCGCACCACACGCCCGGATGCACCAATGGCCTCGTCTTCCCCTGGCAGTCCGTAGACTAATTGCCTGCAGGAGCCGACATCGGTCGACAGGGTGGGGACTCCAGCTGCATACCCTTCCAGAATGACTAGGGGTAGCGCTTCGCTGATAGAACTCAAAACCACTACGCCGACCTTGGAGAGAAGGTCGGTCAACTTTTGGAAACCTAGGAACTTGACCTTGTCTTGTAAGCCCAGCTGTTGTGCGAGTTCACGGCACTCTTGTGCATAGCCCGGTGCCTCGTCTTCGGGTCCGGCAATCCAGGCCTCTGCATCAGGAAGGTGGTTGACTACGGTGCGCATGGCGCGGATGAATGTCTTAATGTCTTTGATAGGAACCACCCGGCCAATCAGGCACAGCACATGTGGCGTTTTCTCTGGTCGCTGCGCGCGCAATGGTGCAAAGCGTGCCACATCGATGCCGTTGGCGATGTTGGTGGTTCGTTCGGGCGGTGCGCCGTCCAATAGTTGTCGCTGGCGGTTAGCCTCATACAGGGCAACGATGTCGTCGGCTGCTTGGTAAGTCACATAACCCAAGTGTTCAAAAAAACGGATCCACAGTTGTCGGAAGTAGCTCACTCTGGATGGGTCTTTGTCAAACACACCGCGGTTGTCTTTAAGCCATTGTGCTTGGTACAGGTCGATCTTGCGTTCTTTGACGTAAATACCGTGTTCACTCAAGATGAAAGGGCGCTTGTTCTTGTGTTTAAGGAGAACCCCAAGTATTCCTGCATAGCCTGTGGAGATGGAGTGGTAGATGCGGGCGTTCGGACACTTTAGTGCTACTTCCCGCAGCCGCCAGAAAGGCGTGTGCATGGTGCGGATCGTCCAGAAGTAGTCAACGAACGATGGGTCGGTACTGCGGCGCCTGTAGCTATCTTTGATGTAGTCCCACGACGCTTCGCTGTATAGGAAGGATTCATGACTGAGCTTTCCGTCCGGCCCAGCTTCATCCATCAATTGGGCGAATATGCCGGCGCACCCTGGAGTTTGCACATCAGTTTCAAAGCTGGCGTGCACATCTTTCATCAAAGCCATTCCCTTTGCGTTAGCCTTGGCCGGTGCTACCGAAGGGTTTAGTTTGTCTTCGTACAGATAAGCAATTTCCAAATGCACCAAATTGTCTGGGAGCGCATAGCGCATGTCGCCGTAGTCTTGGGGGCGGCTACCCAGAAAAACGGCCCCAA
Source organism: Pseudomonadota bacterium (assembly GCA_041181325.1). Classification (GTDB taxonomy): domain Bacteria; phylum Pseudomonadota; class Gammaproteobacteria; order Burkholderiales; family Burkholderiaceae_C; genus Allorhodoferax. The sequence continues at coordinate 1,663 of JBEGPS010000267.1, read as the reverse complement.
AGCGCAGTTCGGGGAAGCCCCGAATGATTTGGTTGACCCAGCTGGAAACGCCACCTGAGACGAACGGAAAGGTTCCTTCCAATAAAAGAAGTACGTCCACATCTTTCGCCCGACGCTGTGATGTTTTAGATGTGTTGGAGGAGTTTGCGGTCACTGTATTTGATCTCTCGGCTACTGGTCCAGAATTCCTGAACGCCGCGGGTGCGGGAGGAAAGTTGCATGGGGGACAGATCCTGCATGTAACGCTGTACCAGCGTGAAGTCTCTTTGCCGCAGCGCCAATTCAGCAAGGTAAGGCAGCGTAGACGCTTTTGGCTGGCCAAGCTCCAGTGCCTGCTGAAATGCCGCTTTGGCAGATGCATCGTCGCCTTGTTCCATCCAAATTCGGGCACGCAAAAACAACAATCCGGAGCCCGATTCAGTCTGCAACGCCAGTGCTCTATCCGCAAAGTTTGCAGCCTGTGAAAGGATATGTTTGCGCAACTCGCCCTGAGCTAGGCAGGCATACACCAGCTCCCAGTAAAGCTCCGCAAGCTGGCAAAGACTATCAAAAGCATCGGTTGAGTCCTGCGCGTTCAGCCGTTCAGACACCTCCCGGATGCGGGAGGAGATTTTCTTCTCCTCGGCATCTAGCATGCCGAAGGCCACCAGCCGCACATCGTCCGTATTGTCACCCAGCAGTTCTTCCAGAATCGGATTGGACACCCGGTTGGGAACGGCCTGCAAAGTGAGCAGCGATTGCATGCGCAGTTCGCTGGGTACCTGCGGTGCAAGGCGTGACCGAATAGCACCTTGCCCAGCTCCCTTTCGCCGGTCTTTGGCTTGGGCTTCGTAGATGGGCAGACTCCGTGTCATGGGTTTGGAAAAACCTGCATTTCTGTCGGTCAGGTGCCGATTCAACCTCACAACCAGCAGTAGACCGACAGCCCCGATAACCGGGGCAATGAATGCGAAACTGAACATCAATCCAAATACACTTACGCTCCTTACCCGGTAATGGCGGGGCAACAAAAAATACGTCACTGCCGCAGCGAATGCGCTTATGAGAACGTGTATCCCAAGTAACTGCCAGAAGTCGGTCATACCGGCGCCATAGCCGCCTGAAGGCGACTTAAGGAGTCCGGCGCGTCAAACCCAATAACCTGCAGGGAAATACCCAGTGACATAATGTCCCCGCTGAAATGCGAGTCCAGCCAGCTATCCAACCGCTCTAAAAATCCGTCTGTGGCAGATATGGATGCAAAGGGCAGCAAGACGACCAACACCGGCTGATCCTGCACCACTGTTTTCCAGTACAGATCCAACCCACGTTTGATGCGCAAAAAGCTATCAACGATTTCGTGGCTTCTACGGCCGCTACAACGCATGACAACCAAGTGGCTGTCCATTCCGATTGTGGAATGCAAACTCATCATGCGAGCCATTTCTTGTGCAAAAAGAAAGGGCATCCCTGGCATCTGTGTGTGGATGCGCGCGACACCCGGCGCTGAGCCTAGGTTGTCTGCGTAGTAGCCAAGGAGTACGAGCAGCATCTGGAGGTTCTCGGAGTTCAAGGACAAGAATGGCATGCGACTGACCGCCAGCACACCAATCAGCTCCTGCTCACCAGCAATCAACGGCGCCACTACGAGTTGGTCGCTGCGGTGTTTGAGGCCAGCATCGTC
>JBEGPS010000266.1:0-4732 GCA_041181325.1 Pseudomonadota bacterium | reverse complement strand
GTTAGATTGCCATTTCACCTGGGCATCGCCTTGCCCATCGGGATTGGCGAAATGCAAATTCGGCACAGCCACCTGCAAGCGCTCTCCATCCCACTTCCACTGCAAATCACCAGAAAATTGGTCAAGTCGAATCAATGGTTCGTCAAAAATTCCGGGCACAGCCACCGTGCCAGCAGCGGACATCAGCGTGACCTTGCCGCCCGTCTGGCTGAAGTCAAAATCGACATTAAGGCCTGAAAACCCCGGGGTTGCAGATGCAACTTGAGACGTTATTTTTAGTCCGGCCACACGGCCTTTGGCCGCGTATTGGTCTGGCTTGTCCAGCGGCCCGCGCCAGCTGGCCTGCACCTTCTCCAAGATGCCCTCGGGGTCGTAGCTTTTGAGTGCCTGCACCCACGCATCGCCCAACGGCAGTCGTTGGGCTATAGCAGCCACCGCACCCAAATCTATGCGGTCGGCTGTCAACTCGCCTTGCTCCGGCTTTTGCGTATCGCTACCCAACAACGAGAGCCGCAAATTGCCGCCAGGCCAACGCAAGCCATCGTTTGCAGTAAAGGCCAAGCCCTCAGTAAACAACTCTTGCCCTCCTGCAATTCGCTTCATGCCAATACGGCCTGAAATCGCGTTGAGACTCAGCGCATCCAACCGAGAGTCCACTCTTAAATTCACACCGGTGAACGCGATATCTGCCGTTGCGCCCGTCACTTGGGCAACGTCAACATCCACCCATGCGCGCAACGAGCCGATGCCCTGGGCTACATCTGCACCCATGTCCACATAGGGCTGCAGTCGGGAGACATCAATATTGGTAAATTCTGAAAAAATTTGCCCGCGCCACTGGCGCCAATTGCCGTTATTGCGGGTTAGTAAAGGTTGCTTGAATTGCCCGGTTAATGAGAAGCGCGCCCCCCACTGGACAGGCGGCGTCACGTTGACAACCAAGTCGTGCGATTGCAAGCGATTGCGCAATACGACATCTACATCCACCAACTCAAGCGCAGGTGAATTGCGCATGGCATCGGTCCACCGCACCGCGCCATTGCGCACAACCAACTCCGTTTGGGAGAATAGCCAGTTGACTGCAGGACTAGTAGCGCCATCGGTCGTTGGAATGACAAACCCAGCCACCCAAATATGGCCCTGTACGTCACGCCGAACATCCAGCGCAGCACCATCCACATACAGCTGCTCAAACCCTAACGCCAACACCGAGCGCGGTGAGAAGGCAGCCACCACGCGCGGGAGCACCAGCGCCTCATGGCCTTGCGCGTCAAAAAGGCGGAGTTTGGTGAGCTCCACGGACGGTATGAGTCCATTGGAAATGGCCTCGATATGCCCGATGGACACGCTAACCCCTAGTGCCTTGGTGGCTTGCGCCTCCAGCCACGGGCGCAGCTCGCCGATTCGCGGCACAATCAGAAAATGCAACCCGCCCCACACCAAAGCCAATGTGATCCACGCGGCAGCCAGCAACCACAGGGCCCACTTGGCGAAGCCGCCTACAGCTTTTAACAACGGCGAAGCTGTTGGGATCAAATCGAATCTCGGGCAGTGACAAACATAACAAGAATTATGACCCGCAATACAGATGACCCCAGAGCCCATGAGTCGCGATTTGTGCAGCGCATTCGACGCCGTTATGCAGAGCAACTACCTCAATTGCCAGCCGGCGTGCCTTACCGCACCGACATGCAAACATTGTTTGAGGTCATACAGAATACGGGAGCCAGCACATCGGAGTCCCTGCGTACCGTGCGTCAATTGGTGTTGGAGCGACTAGTTTGTCTGGACTGCGATCACTCTGCGGATTTACAAACCGTTACGCACACCATGACCGCTTTGGCGGAATGGGCCTTAGATGTGGGCTTTGAACAAAGCTGCCACACACTTGACGCAACACACGGTGCCCCCATGGGAGGGCAAGGCCTGCGTGCCCAACTGTGTATTGTGGGCATGGGCAAACTTGGAGCACGGGAGCTCAATGTTTCCAGCGATATCGACCTCATCTATGTTTATGACTTCGATGGTGAAACGGTGGGCGATGCCCATGGACGTGGACGTATTTCGAATCAAGAGTATTTCGGCAAACTTGTGCGCGCCGTCTACACCCTGATTGGCGACACCACTGAGCACGGGTTTGTATTTCGGGTCGACTTGGCATTGCGCCCCAACGGAAACTCCGGCCCCCCAGCAGTGTCCTTGGGAGCGTTGGAAGAATACTTCCATGTACAAGGGCGTGAGTGGGAGCGATTTGCCTGGCTCAAAAGCAGGGTGATCACCCCCAAAAGTGCAGTCGATTCTTCGTGCGCTGCAGGGTTGCGGTCTATTGTGGTTCCCTTTGTATTCAGACGCTACCTGGACTACAGCGTGTTTGACGCGTTGCGCATTTTGCACCGCCAAATTCGGGAGCATGCCGCAAAGCGCAGCGCTGGCCACCCCGAGCGCAGCAACGATGTCAAGCTGTCGCGCGGTGGCATTCGCGAGATTGAATTTACCGTCCAGCTACTACAAGTTGTGCGTGGCGGCCAGTTTCCTGAGCTCAGAACCCGGCCTACGGTGAGTGCGCTTCAACGCATCGCCAAAGCGGGGCTCATGCCCCAAACCACAGCGGATGCGCTGACCCGGGCCTACGTGTTTTTGCGCCAAGTCGAACACCGCATTCAATACCTAGACGACCAGCAAACCCATGTACTTCCCACGCAAGATGCTGACTTAGCGTGGATTGCAGCGACACTGGGCTTTGCGGATACTCCTAAATTTCTGGCCCAACTGGATGCACACCGCGAATTCGTGGCGCAAGAATTTGATGCACTCTTGGGTGGTGCGCAACATGGGTGCAAGGGTTGTGGCGGTGACAAGCCTGCCATCGATAGTGATGACTTTGAAGCCCTGCTGGCAACTATCAAAGGAGGGCTGCATGACAAGATTGCATTATGGCGCGGCCACCCCCGTATATTGGCGCTGCGCGATGACTCTCGCGCCCGACTAGGGCGTCTGATTGTGCGAACAGCGCAATGGGTGGAACAGGGGCGCGTGTCTGAAGGCGCAGCTGTACGCTTTGCCGACTGGGTAGAGCCCCTGCTGCGCAGAGAAAGCTATTTGGCGCTGCTGATGGAGCGACCCAATGTGCACGAGCGCCTGTTGGGCATGCTGGGCGCTGCGCGCTGGCCCGCGCGCTACTTGCTCAAACACCCGGGTGTGATTGACGAACTGGCAGGCCACACCATGCTCGAAGAGCGCTTTGACGCTGCAGAGTTTGAATGCGAGCTAGAGCGCAGGCGTGAGGCCTTGCAAGGGAGTCACGAAGACGACGATGAGTCTTTGCTCAATCTATTGCGCAGAGCACACCACGCTGAGGTATTTCGCACACTGGCCCGCGATGTTGAAGGCGTTCTCACCGTAGAGCAGGTTGCCGATGACCTCAGCGCACTGGCTGAAAGCGTGCTGCGCACCACAGCGCGCTGGTGCTGGGATCGCCTGAAAAACAAACACCGTACCGATGCCCGTTTTGCCATCATTGCGTATGGAAAATTGGGGGGCAAAGAGCTAGGCTATGGCAGCGACCTAGACATTGTGTTTGTCTATGACGATGAAGACGACAGGGCGACTGAGGTGTATGGCGCACTTGTGCGCAAGCTGATCAATTGGCTCACTGTTAAAACCGGTGAAGGCGATTTGTATGAGATTGATACTGCACTGCGCCCTAACGGTAACTCGGGCATGCTGGTAACCAGCTTCACCTCGTATTCCAACTACCAACAACAACGCGGTAGCAACACCGCCTGGACTTGGGAACACCAAGCCATGACGCGGGCACGGTGCGTTTTAGGCTCGGCAGAGTTACACCAGTGGTTCGATGCAGTGCGCTACGCCGTCATCAGCACCCCGCGCGATGTGGGCAAACTTTGCACCGAGATTGTGGACATGCGCGCCAAGGTGCGCGGCGCATATCCTGTTAAAAGCGGTCAATTTGACGTCAAACACAGCATGGGTGCCATGGTGGACATTGAGTTTGTAGTTCAATTTTTGGTGCTTTCGCAATGTGCGAAATACCCTGAGCTACTTGCCAACGTTGGCAACATTGCGCTACTACAACGCGCGCAAGCCTGCGGGCTATTGCAGGGCAATGTGGGAGACGATGCGGCACAGGCCTACCGAACATTGCGGCAAATTCAGCACAAAGCGCGCCTCAATGAAGAACCCACACAAGTAGATGAATCAGCGGTTGAATGGGAACGCGCAGCTGGGTTGGCACTGTGGAAGTCCGTGTTCACGGCCCATTGCTTGCATTAACAAGTCATGATGGTTTGTAGACCATTTTTTGGTTAGGATTGCCACTGCATACTGGAGCACCGTTATGAAGAGCACCTTTCTTTTATTGGCAGTGCTGCTAAGCACCGGTTGGGCTAGCGCTGCAGCGCTGGTAGAAGCGATGTCTGGCGAAGTGCGCGTTGAAACAAACGGTGTGACTTCGGGCGTACAAGCCAATCAACGCATTGAGGCGGGCTCTACCGTGCATACCAGTGGCAGCGGCAGAGCGGTTTTGCGATTTGATGACGGACAGCTAGCTGCCTTGAATCCCAACACCGACTTTCGCATTGACGGCTATAAGTTTGACGCTGCCAAGCCTGAGTTAGACCGCATCGCCATGTCGATCTTTAGAGGGTCTATGCGTTTTGTGACCGGCCTGATTGGAGGCAGAAACCGCAGTGCCTTCGCACTCAAAACGACC
>JBEGPS010000265.1:0-3351 GCA_041181325.1 Pseudomonadota bacterium | reverse complement strand
CCGGCGCTTCGGGACGCCGCCCAAACCCGGCTGCGACTCACTGCCGACTTAAGGATGGCAATCACCAACAACGAGCTGTCACTGGTGTACCAGCCCATCATGAATATGCAGACCGGCTTGGTGTGCAAAGCGGAAGCCCTGCTACGTTGGCACCACCCGGTACGTGGCTTGGTCAACCCCGCAGAATTCATTCCCATTGCAGAGTCGACCGGCCAAATCATCGCCATTGGGGAATGGGTTTTTCACCAAGCTGCGCACCAGGCCAAGCGTTGGCGCGGGCTTTACGGCGGCGATTTTCAGATTGGCGTGAACAAGTCGCCCGTGCAGTTTCACCAGCCTGGGCTAGATACACAGCCATGGGCCCATCACCTGCACGCCATGGGTTTGCCGGGAAACGCCATCGCGGTGGAAATTACCGAAGGCGTGCTGCTTGATGCCACCGATGCCGTCATGCAGCAGCTGCGTGATTTGCGCAGCGCGGGTGTGGCGGTGTCATTGGATGACTTTGGCACCGGCTATTCGTCGCTGACCTATTTGCAGCGCTACGCCATCGACTACATCAAGATTGACCAGTCGTTTGTGCGCAATCTGCGGGCAGGATCAACCGACCTGGCGTTATGCAAGGCCCTGATTGTGTTGGCACACGAACTGGGCATGAAAGTGGTGGCCGAAGGCGTGGAAACGCCAGACCAGCGTGACTTGCTGATGGCGGCTGGCTGCGACTACGGCCAGGGATTTTTGTTTTCAAAACCCCTGTCGGGGCAAGAGTTTGAGACCTTTTGCGCCGATGCATCGTAATATTGGTCGCAGACAGGCGTTGCAATGGGCGCTGACCAGCACCGTAGGCTGTACTCCAATGGCAATAGGGGCAGCATCTACCACTGCCAGCACACGGCCAGGCAAGGCGCTTGCATTTGAGCGGGACGCAGGTGCACATACCGATTTCCGAACCGAGTGGTGGTACGTGACAGGGTTTGCCAATGTCGGCGCGGCTGAAGCTGCGCTGGGGTTTCAGGTTACTTTTTTTAGAAACCGTATACCGACCACGCAAACCATGCAGTCGCCACTAGCGGCCAAGCAATTGCTGTTTGCGCATGCAGCAGTTACTGATGTGCAGGGCAAAAAACTGTGGCACGACCAGCGCATCGCCCGGTGGTCTGGTGCGCAACCGGGCACGCACAGCACCGACACCGCCTTTGCCAGCCAAGAGCGCACCACCATTCGCTTGCTCGATTGGTCGCTCACCATGGATAACCCAAAAAATGAGGCCCCTGCAGACCTGCTGGCCAAGGTGGCTGCCGAAGATTTTTCGCTGGATTTGCGGCTGCTGCAAACCCAGCCCGTGTTGCTTCAGGGCGACCAAGGCTTGTCACGCAAAGGCCCGCAATCTGCGCAGACCAGCTATTACTACAGCCGCCCCCAATTGCAGGTGCAAGGCAGCATCACCTTGCGTGGTAAACGCTACGCGGTGGGCGCAGGTAGTACCGCGTGGCTGGACCACGAGTGGAGCCAGTCCTTGCTCGACCCCCAAGCGGTGGGGTGGGATTGGATCGGCATCAACCTGATGGATGGCAGTGCACTCACTGCCTTTCAATTGCGTGACAAACAGGGACAAGCGCTGTGGGACGGGGGGTCATTTCGCTCTGGCAACGCCACCTTTGCTTTTAGCCGTGGCGAAGTGTTGTTTAAGCCCCTGCGCCACTGGCGCAGTGCTTTGAGCAAAGCCAGCTATCCGGTGGAGTGGGCGGTGCGCACCCCGGCCGACTTTTACACGGTCAAAGCCGTTGTCGACAACCAAGAGCTCGACAGCCGCCAATCCACTGGGGCCATTTACTGGGAAGGCCTGTGCGAGGTGTGGGACAGCAGCAACCGCTTGGTAGGGCGTGGTTACCTGGAAATGACCGGGTACGCCATGACCTTGGTACTCTAGAATTGCTATTATTTTCATAGCTGCTTACGCACACCGCACGGGGGCTAGATCCTCATTCTTCTATTTTTTTGAACTCCACTGTTTTCTAGGCAGTGCACCCCCATATAAAACGCCATGACTACAGAACGCCCAAAATCCACCAACCCCAAATCCCTGTCTGGCTTGCTGCCGTTCCTAAAGCCTTACCGGGGGCGCATTGGTCTGGCGCTGCTGTTTTTAGTGCTGGCAGCCGGGGCCACTTTGGTGTTTCCCATCGCGCTGCGCAGCCTGATCGACGGCGGACTGGTGCAAAGCGACAAAGGCGCACAGGTGATGGCGCTGCGCGAACACTTTGCAGCGCTGTTTGGGGTGGCTGTGGCGCTAGGCTTGTTCTCGGCATTCAGGTTTTACATGGTGAGCTGGTTGGGCGAGCGGGTGACCGCCGACCTGCGCAACGCGGTGTACAGCCATGTGCTCAAGCAAAGCCCCGAGTTTTTTGAGACCACCCAGACCGGTGAAGTGCTGTCGCGCTTGAGCGCCGACACCACGCTGGTGCAAACCGTGGTGGGCTCGTCGCTGAGCATGGGCTTGCGCAATGCCGTGATGGGTGTGGGCGCACTGGGCGTGCTGGTGTGGACCAACCCGGTGGTGATGCTGCAGGTGCTGGTGGTGTTGGTGCTGATTGTGTTGCCCAGCCTGTGGTTTGGGCGGCGGGTGCGCAAGCTGTCCCGCGCTTCGCAAGACCGCATTGCCGACTCCAGTGCCATAGCGGCCGAGGTGCTCAACGCCATTCCGGTGGTGCAAAGCTACACTGCCGAGGGGCGCGAAACGGCGCGCTTTGTGGCCTCTACCGACAACGCATTTGCCACCGCCACCAAGCGCAGCCTGATGCGCTCGGTGCTGGTGGCCTTCATCATCATTGCCACCAGTGCGGCACTGCTGTGGGGCTTGTACCAAGGCACCCAGGCGGTGGCCGAGGGGCGCATCAGCGCGGGGCATTTGGGGCAAACCGTGGTGTACGTCATCATTTTGGCCAGCGCATTTGCAGTGCTGGGCGAGGTGTATGGCGACCTGCTGCGCGCGGCGGGTGCCACCGAGCGACTGATGGAGCTGCTGGGCACCCAGTCACCCATCACTTCACCATTAAATCCCGCCTTAGCGCCCGTTCCGCTTGCCGGTAGCGCTATCAAATTTGAAGCAATCAACTTTCATTACCCATCGCGCCCACAACAAGCCGCCTTGCAAAATTTCACGCTGGATGTGAAGCCGGGGCAAACCGTGGCCATCGTCGGGCCCAGTGGGGCGGGCAAAAGCACAGTGTTTCAGCTGCTGCTGCGCTACTACGATCCGCAAAGCGGCAGCATCGCTTTGGATGGCGTGGACACCCGCCAGCAAGCCCTGGATGCGCTGCGCCAGCGAGTGGGCATCGTGCCGCAAGACGC
>JBEGPS010000264.1:0-3625 GCA_041181325.1 Pseudomonadota bacterium | reverse complement strand
CCAAGAATCGCCCGCAAGGAAGGCCCATAACTGGCACAGGCAAAGACGCCGCCCAGCCGCAAACCCGCATCATTGAACACGCCGATGTCAAACGCATGCTGCTGGCGCAAAAGGCCTATGGCGAGGGTGCGTTGGCGTTGGAGCTGTATTGCGCGCGGCTGGTGGACGAGCACCACACCGCAGGTGGCCAGGTGGCCGACGACGCCCGGCTGCTGCTGGAAGTGCTAACCCCCATTGCCAAAAGCTGGCCCAGCGAATGGTGCCTGGAAGCCAACAGCCTGGCCATTCAGGTGCACGGCGGCTATGGCTATACGCGCGATTTTCCGGTGGAGCAATACTGGCGCGACAACCGCCTGAACATGATTCACGAAGGCACCCACGGCATTCAGGCCCTGGACCTGCTGGGCCGCAAGGTGCTGATGGAAGACGGCAAAGGCATGCAACTGCTGGCCGCACGCATGCAGGCCACCATGGCCCAAGCGAGCGCGCACGCACAGTTGGTTCCGTTAGCGAAAGCTTTGGGCAGCGCGCTGCACGACGTGGGCGCGGCCACTGGCAAAGCCTGGTCTACCGGCGTGCCCGCCGAAGCGCTGGCCAATGCCGTGCCGTATCTGCAAGCGTTTGGCCACACGGTGCTGGCCTGGATTTGGCTGGATGTGGCCGCCAAGGCACTGGAACTTGACCCACAGGCCGCACAGCTGGATACCCAAGGTCGCCTGGGCTGCACGCAGTTTTTCTTCCACTATGAGCTGCCCAAAATTGGCGCTTGGCTCTCTGTGGTGCAATTGCGGGATATGACCTGTGCGTCATTCCCTGAAGGAGCGTTTTAATGAGTTTTTTTAAAAAATACAACGGTAGCACCAACGCCAGCCATGTGCGCTTGGAGCGCACCACCTGGGTCTGCATTTACGGCGGCCTGCTGGCCCTGGTGCTGGGCTCGTTTGTGGAACGCACGCAAGCTGAAGACCCCACCGTGCTTTATGCGGTAGGCGGTGCCGCAGTGCTGGCCGGTGTGGTGATGATTTACCTGCGCTCGCGCATGGGTAAAGACACCTAAACCGGACACCTAAACCAAGCGAACTACATAAAACAATTCCCTGGAGACTCTCATGACAAGAAGCATTCAACAACTCTTCGATTTGACCGGAAAAACCGCCTTGGTCACCGGCGGCTCGCGCGGTCTGGGCCTGCAAATGGCGCACGCTTTGGGCGAGGCGGGTGCCAAGGTGATGATCAGCTCGCGCAAAGCCGCAGACCTTGAAGGTGCGGTAGCCGAGCTGCAAGCCGCTGGCATTGATGCCCGCTGGATTGCCGCTGACTGCGCCAAAGAAGCCGACATTCACCGCCTGGCTACTGAAACCATGGAGCGCATGGGCGACGTGGATATTTTGATCAACAACGCAGGTGCATCTTGGGGCGCAGCGGCAGAAGACCACCCTGTGGAGGCGTGGGACAAGGTGATGAACCTCAACGTGCGCGGCTACTTTTTACTCAGCCAAATCATTGCCAAAAAAAGCATGATTCCGCGCTTCCGCAGCGCGCAAGCTGCGGGCACGCCCAATCCCGGTGGCCGCATCATCAACATTGCGTCCATTGCCGGCCTGGGTGGCAACCCCACGGCCATGAAGACCATTGCCTACAACACGTCCAAAGGCGCGGTGATCAACTTCACCCGCGCCTTGGCGGCGGAGTGGGGCGTGTATGGCATCAACGTCAATGCGATTTGCCCCGGATTTTTCAAGACCAAGATGGCCGCCGTGCTCATTGAAACGCTGGGCGAAGACAAAATGGCCGCGCACGCGCCGCTCAAGCGCATTGGCGACGACGAAGACTTGAAGGGCCTGTGCCTGCTGTATGCATCGGACGCGGGCAAGCACATCACCGGCCAGTGGTTGGCGGTGGATGGGGGCGTGAGTGCGGTAACCGGGGGATGACCGACATGGCCCCCACGCTTGGCGGTTTCGGTGTTGAGATTCCGTTTGTCCACCATCTGGGCTTTGAGCTGACCGCATTTGCAGAGGGCCGGTCTGAGATTGTGTACGCGCCCAAGGCCGAGCACCTCAACTCGTTTAGCGTGACGCATGGCGGCGCGCTGATGACGCTGTTGGACGTGTCCATGGCCACAGCAGCGCGCAGCGTGTCGCCAGACATGGGTGTGGTCACCATCGAGATGAAAACCAGCTTCATGCAGCCCGCCGTTGGCGCGCTGATGGCCAAAGGCCACCTGATGCATCGTACCGCCACCATGGCGTTCACCGAGGCCACGGTGTTTGACGCCCAAGGCAAAGCCTGCGCGCATGCCACCGGCACCTTCAAGTACGTAAAGCGCTTGGCCACCGGCAGCAAAAGTGTGAACGAACTCAACACCACGCCCACACCCGGCAGCGCGCCGGTTTCTACTGACTGAATCAGCCTGCAGCCCTCGTTCAGTCTGCGTAAGCAGCTATTAAAAATATAGCAAATTTAAGACACCATCTGTAACACCAACCGAGACAAACACCATGCCCACCAACCGCCAAATCCTGCTCGACAACCGCCCGGTGGGCGAAGCCGTGGCCAGCAACTTCAAGTTGGTGACCAGCGAAACCCCTGCGCTGCAAGACGGCCAGGTGCTAGTGCGTCACCACTTCCTGAGCCTGGACCCGTACATGCGCGGCCGCATGAACGATGCCAAAAGCTACGCCCAGCCACAGGCCTTGGGCGTCACCATGCAGGGCGGCACTGTGGGCGAGGTGATGGAGTCCAAACACCCCAAACTGGCCGTGGGCGACAAAGTGGTTGGCATGGGCGGCTGGCAGGAATACAGCGTGGTGGACGCCACCCAACCCGGCGCGCTGCGCAAGGTCGACACCACCCATGTGCCGCTGAGCGCGTACCTGGGCGCAGTGGGCATGCCCGGCGTCACCGCTTGGTATGGCCTGGTCAAAATCATCGCCCCCAAATCGGGCGACACCGTGGTGGTAAGCGCCGCCACAGGTGCCGTGGGCAGCGCCTTTGCGGCCTTGGCCAAAGCGCGCGGCTGCCGCGTGGTGGGCATTGCGGGCGGTCCGGACAAATGCAAATACGCCACCGACGAGCTGGGCTTTGACGCTTGCATTGACTACAAGCTGCACAGCCAAGCCGCGTCCTTGTCTGCCGCATTGAAAGACGCCTGCCCCAACGGCGTGGACGGCTATTTTGAAAACGTGGGCGGCATGGTGCTGGACGCGGTGCTGTCCCGCATGAATGCCTTTGGCCGCATCGCGGTGTGCGGAATGATTGCAGGCTACGACGGTGCGCCGCTGCCCCTGAGCTACCCCGCGCTGATCTTGATGCAGCGCCTGAAAATTGAAGGCTTTATCGTTAGCGAACACATGGAGGTGTGGCCCGAGGCCTTGGCGGAGCTGGGCACCTTGGTGGCCACCGGCAAGCTGCGCGCCCGCGAAAGCATTGCGCTGGGCCTGGACGCCGCGCCTGAGGCATTTTTGGGGCTGCTGAAAGGTAAAAACTTCGGTAAGCAACTGGTTAAGCTGATTTAAGTACCGCAACATTTCCGGGAGATACCCCATGGCAGACATCATTCTTCACCACTACGTCATCTCGCCGTTTTCGGAAAAGGTTCGGTTGGTGCTGGGCCACAAACAGT
>JBEGPS010000263.1:0-20572 GCA_041181325.1 Pseudomonadota bacterium | reverse complement strand
TCTTGATCGGAATCTCTGGCATGGTGCCGCGTTGCACTTCTGATACTTCGGTCTCAAGCAAACCGTCGTAAATAAAGCCTGTATCGCCCTCGGCACAGCTTACGGTCACCAGCATGCCTTGCTTTAGTAATTCAGTGGCATTTCCGCAACCTACGACCGCCGGAATCCCCAATTCGCGAGCAATGATGGCGGCGTGGCAAGTGCGGCCGCCGCGATTGGTCACGATTGCAGAGGCACGTTTCATCACGGGTTCCCAATTGGGATCGGTCATGTCAGTTACTAGCACATCACCAGCTTGTACCTCATCCATCTGGCTGATGCTGTGAACCACGCGCACAGGGCCAGTGCCAATTTTTTGACCAATCGCACGACCCTCAGCCAACACGGTGCCCTTGCCTACAAGCTTGTAGCGGTATTCAACGGCGTTACCTGCTTGGCTCTTCACGGTCTCTGGACGAGCTTGCAGTATGTACAGTTCACCGTCAGTGCCGTCTTTGCCCCACTCAATGTCCATTGGGCGACCGTAGTGCTCTTCGATGACCAAGGCATAGCGAGCGAGTTGCTCTACGTCAACGTCGGTCAACGAGTACCGATTACGCATTTCGATAGGCACTTCAGTAGTTTTAACCAGCTTGCCGCCATCAGCTTTTTCCTGCGCCGTAGTGAACTCCATTTGCACTAATTTAGAGCCCAGACTGCGGCGAATTACTGCACGTTTACCCGCGCGCAAAATAGGCTTGTGAACATAAAACTCATCGGGATTTACAGCGCCCTGCACCACGGTTTCACCCAGCCCGTAGCTCGATGTAATAAAGACCACGTCCGAAAAACCGGACTCAGTATCGATAGTGAACATAACACCGGCGGCTCCGATATCGGAGCGCACCATACGCTGAATACCAGCGCTCAGCGCCACATGCTCATGAGCAAAGCCCTTATGCACCCTGTAGCTGATGGCGCGGTCGTTATAAAGGGACGCAAATACTTCGCGAATTTTGTGCAGGATGTCGTCAATGCCATGCACATTCAAAAAGGTTTCCTGCTGTCCTGCAAAGGATGCATCAGGTAAATCCTCGGCGGTAGCGGACGATCGCACGGCAAACGTAGCGGCGCGGTTGCCCGCGCTGAGTACTTCAAAAGAGTCCCGGATGCCTGCCTCGAGCTCTGGCGGAAAAGGTTGGGCCTCCACCATAGCGCGAATTTCTGCACCTGCAAGGGCTAATGCACGGACGTCTTCAGTGTCAAGCGACGCCAAACGTGCATTGATTTTTCCGCTCAGATCGCCAAATTTCAAAAACTCTCTAAAGGCATGGGCAGTGGTGGCAAATCCGGTGGGAACTTTCACGCCTGTAGGGAGATGAGAAATCATCTCTCCCAAACTGGCATTTTTGCCCCCGACCGAATCCACATCGGTCATGCGCAATTTCTCAAACGGGACAACCAAATCGGTTTGGCTAAACAGTGTCGACATACTAAGCTCCAGAAGTTAAAACCGTTGTGTTACCTTTTTAGCCGCACCCTATATTTCAGCCTTTGAATTCTTGTTATGCAGGCAGAAATACTGAGAAAATGCGTGCTTGTGTGGCAATTGTAGGGCTCGCGTTGGCCTAACCAAGGCATAGATCGTAAATGCAGCTTGCAATTGCCTGACTCAAACTCTACCGATACACATTCACCATGCCAAATCGCTCTGTATTTTTTGTATCCGATGGCACAGGCATCACGTCCGAAACCTTTGGCAATGCTATCTTGGCTCAGTTTGAGGCCAAAGCGCGCCATGTACGCCTGCCGTTTGTTGACACCGTCGATAAAGCACACCAAGCGGTTCGGCAAATTAACCGCGCAGCAGAAGCTGACGGCAATCGTCCAATTGTGTTCACCACCTTAGTCAATATGGACGTGCTCAAGGTTATTCAAGACGACTGCCAAGGCATGTTGCTAGACATGTTTGGCATGTTTGTGCGCCCGTTGGAGCAAGAGCTCAAACTCAAATCAAATCACCGCATCGGTCGTTTTAGCGACGCTAGTAAAAGTGTGGAATACCAAAACCGGATTGAGGCGATTAACTTTTCACTGGCCCATGACGACGGTCAAATGAACCGCGACCTAGAAGATTCAGATGTTATTTTGGTGGGTGTGAGCCGTAGCGGGAAAACTCCTACCTCACTGTATTTGGCAATGCAGTACGGCCTTAAGGCATCGAATTACCCACTCATTCCCGAGGACTTTGAGCGCAGGCAGCTGCCCCCCGCCTTGGTGCCGCACCGCAACAAGATATTTGGTCTTACCATTCACCCTGAGCGGTTAAGCGAAATTCGCAATGAGCGCCGCCCAAACTCCAAATACGCGTCGATTGAAAACTGCCGCATGGAAATCAGCGAGGCTGAAGCCATGATGCGACGCACCGGCATTCGCTGGTTGTCTACCACTACCAAGTCCATCGAAGAAATTGCGACAACAATTCTTCAGGAAATTCGTCCCGAGCGGTTGACGTATTGAAATGATGCGACATAAGACGCTGCATTGCAACATCTCAAAATTGCTATCTTTTCTATAGCTTATTACGCACTGTTTACGGAGGCTTGGTAGCAATAAATAGGCTCATCAGTCACACAAAGACGTGCGCCAGCCCTTCCACCCGGATACGCACTCGCGCTCCAACACGCGGCGCTCGCAAACCGGGGCTACGGACCAACACTGGTGCAACACTTTGCGGGGCATTGAGTAACCGCACAGACAGCTCGCATACCGGGCCACAAAAATCGGCCTCCAGCACCTCACCCAGGCAGGCGGTGGAATCGGTATCGAACACTTCTGACAGTTGCAATTGTTCAGGCCGCAGCATGATCTGCACAGCACCACTGCGCAGCATGTCGTCAACCTGAATACGGCCCAGAACGCATTCTGCCAATCCATTTGAGAGCTGCGCGGGCAACACCATCGCGTCGCCCAGAAAGCTCGCGGTTACAGAGTCCACCGGACGCAAATACAAATCCAGTGGCCGGCCCACTTGGGCCAGTTGCCCATCACGCATTACCGCGACTTGATCGGCGAAGGACAAGGCCTCAGCCTGATCGTGAGTCACCAAAATAGTGATGATGCCTGCCGCCTGCAGCAGTTGCGCCACCGCCTTGCGGGTGGCGGCGCGCAGACCGGTGTCCAGCGCTGAAAAAGGTTCGTCCAGCAGCATCAGGCGCGGCCGCTGGGCCAACGCACGGGCCAGCGCTACGCGCTGCTGCTGGCCACCCGAGAGCTCATGCGGGCGGCGCTGCAGCATGGCGCAGTCCAGCGCCACCATGTCCATCAGCTCGGCAATGCGCTGGTCGCGCTGCGGTGTGTCGCGCGGCAGGCCAAAACCCACGTTGTCAGCCACCGTCAAATGGGGAAACAGGGCGCCATCTTGCGGCACATAGCCAATGCCACGCTGGTGTGCGGGCACGATAGACAGGCCATCGGCGAGCAGCTGCCCGCCCAGCAGCACACGCCCCGCATCAGGCGCTTCAAACCCGGCAATGATGCGCAGCAAGGTGGTTTTACCTGAGCCCGACGGCCCCACGATGGCCGTGCGGCTACCCTCGCCCACCATCAAATCAACACCCCCCAGCGCCCGCACGAGCCCATAAGATTTGTGTACAGCGTGTATTTCGAGAGCAGTCATCGTCCGGCAGATCGTCTGGATTGAATATAGAGTAGCCACGTCAGTGGCAGTGAGAGCAGCACCATGATGAGCGCATACGGGGCAGCACCCGCGTAGTCAATCTCGCTGGTGTGCGACCAGAATGCGGTGGCCAGTGTTTGCGTGCCATTGGGCGACAGCAACAGCGTGGCCGTTAGCTCGTTGGTAATGGCCAAAAACACCATGGCCATGCCCGATGCGGCGGAAGGCGCGGCCAGCCGCAACGTAACTTGCCACAACGCCTGCGCGGGTGAACGCCCCAGGCTGCGCGCCACCTGCTCCAGCTCAACCGGCGCCTGCGCAATGCCTGCGCGCAAGTTGATCAGAGCACGCGGTAAAAACATCAGCATGTAGGCCAGCAGCACGGTCACCACGGTTTGATAAATCGGCAGCGCCACCCGCACGGTAATGGTCACCAAGGCCAGGGCCACCACGATGCCAGGCAATGCGCCCGTCAGGTAGTTGCCACCTTCCAGCACACGCTGCAAGCGCCCCGGTGCGCGGATTGACAGCCATGCCATGGGCACAGCAACCACGATAGTCAGCATTGCACCTGCCAGCGCCAACATCAGTGTCTGGCCCAGCGCGGGGCCAAAGTTGGTCAGCTGCCAGACGGACACGCCACCGGCAACGAGCCAGCGTGCCAGCGTGATAAGCGGTACCCCAAGCGACAGCGCGGCGGTCACTGTGGGCAGCAACAGGCACAGCGCCTTGAAGCGCCCCAACCGGCGGGGTTGCGGTTGCCGCGAAGAGCCAGAGCCCACCCGCGCATACCGCTCACGCCCGCGTGTGCCGGATTCCAACCCCAGCAGCACAAAACAACACAGCACCAACACCCCCGCCAGCATGTTGGCGGCCGGGCCGTTGTAGGTCGATTGAAACTGGTCCACGATGGCGGTGGTGAATGTGTCAAACCGGATCATCACAAACAGGCCATATTCGGCCAGCAGGTGCAGAGCAATCAGCAACGAGCCGCCCCAGATAGCCAGCCGCAACTGGGGCAATACAACTCGAAAAAACACACCCCAAGGCGCCAGGCCCATCGATGCGGCGGTGTCTTCCATACCAGGGTCCAGCCGGCGCATAGCAGCCGCAACCGGCAAATAGAGAAAAGGGAAATAGGCCAGCACCGACACCAACACACCGCCGCTCAGCCCTTTGAGCCCCGGCACCAAGCTGATCCAGGCATAGCTGTGCACAAAAGCCGGTACCGCCAATGGCGCCACGGCCAGCCAGGCCCAGGTGCGAGCACCGGGCAGATCGCTTCGCTCTGTCAACCAAGCCAGCGCAACGGCCAGCGTGACACACAGCGGCACGGTCACCACCACCAGCAATGCCGTGTTGACCAGCAGCTCCCCCACCCGGGGCCGAAACACCAATGCAACTACGGTGTCCCAGCCCGCCTGCACCGCCATCCAGACAACAAAACCCAGTGGCACTAAAGCGATGAGCGAAATCAACACGGCCGTCACGGCGATCCATGGCATACGCGTCTGCCGCGCGCGCACCAGACGTGGTGCGGCGTGAAGCGTTACGGACTGAAGCGTTGCGGTGTTCAAGATCAACTCAGAGCAGACCAGCCTGGGTCATCAGATCAGTGACTTTCTTGCTGTTGAGGTTGCCCGGATCAATCTTGGGGGCCTGCAAATCAGCCAGTGGCACCAAATTGCGATTCGATTGCGCCCCTACGCCCACCGCGTATTCGTATGAATCGCCCGTACGCAAAATGTCTTGTCCGCCTTTACCGCTCACCCACTTCAAAAAGGCCTGGGCCTGGGCCTGATGCTTGCTGGAGGCCAGCACGCCACCACCCGAGATACTGACAAAAGCGCCCGGATCTTCATTGCGAAAATACTGCAGCGAGGTGTTATCGCTGTTTTCACCGGTCTTGGCCTGGTCGCCAAAGCGGTAGTAGTGGTAGATCACAGCGCCATCGACTTCGCCCGCATTCACTGCTTTCATCGCCACGCCATTGCCTTTGTAGGTAATCGCGTTTTCTTTCATGGCTTTCAGCCAAGCCAGCGTAGCGGCTTCGCCTTTGATTTCAAGCAATGCACTCACAATGGCCTGAAAATCAGCCCCGGCGGGTGACGCACCCCAGCGGCCCTTCCAAGCGGGACTGGCCAAGTCCATCAGCGACTTGGGCAGTTGGGCCGTTGTGAGCTTGCGCTTGTGGAAGACAAACACGGTGCTACGCGCTGCCACGCCAATCCAACGGCCATGGGCCGGGCGAAAATTAGGGGGCACCTGTGCCAGAGTAGCTGCATCTACCGGCGCGAACAGGCCCGCAGAATCCACCAACGCCATGGCGGGCGAGTTTTCCGTCAAAAACACATCTGCAGGTGAGGCTTTGCCTTCTTGAACGATTTGGTTACCCAACTCGGCATCGCCACCTTTGCGCAGGGTCACCTTGATACCAGTTTCACGCGTGAAGCCATCGGCCCAAGCCTGCGTCAAGCTGGCGTGCTGCGCGTTGTACACGACGATACCGTCGCCGCTTTGCGCCACCGCAACCAGCGATGCGCCCAGTAGACCTACGGCCAAAGCGAGCTTAAGCGCCAATGAGGAACGAGAAAATTTCATGATAGACCCTCAGAAAACAATGAACCCAGTGAAAATTATCACCTCAATACAAACAACAACTATTCTCATTTGAATTATAACGAAGTCATAGGTGCACTAAAGCGTCTGGGGCGGGCAATGTCAAACTATTGAGCATCATTTGACCTACATCACGAAACGCAGGATGAGGCGATTGCAGCAGTTGCGCTCCGGCCAACCGCTTAAAGCCCGGCGTGGCAGTCAGCCGGTGCGAGCGCGTTCACCACGTCGAGTGAGATTGGAGGTGTGAGCAGGACTGGGGAAATGAGATTTGTTTAATTGCTTAGACATTAATAATAATGAGATGAATTCTCATTTACAATTAGCCAGCCATGACAAAAGCTACAAGTCCATGCAACATCTCGGTAGGTTCATCTTCGTCATCAGCCCATTTTTTTGATTACAAACAGTAACGCTTCTTATTTACATAGTTAGCAAACCAATAGCAAGCCACATCAAGTTGCTCCTTCTTTGGAGCACATGACATAGCCAGCCAGCCCTCCAACCAGAAGACTCAAAGCTATGTCAACCTTAAAAACTGCTTCCTCTCGCACCCCAACCTTCCACACCCCAACATTGCTGCCGCTAGGAGCCATGCTGTTTGCGGGTTCCATGGGCGCCATGGCCCAGCAGGCCAACGACGCCGAGGTCAAAACCCTTAAGCCCGTCACCATCGTTGAAAAGGCCGAAGAAGCCCAGGGCAAAGACTCGGTGCGCGCCACCACCACCACCATTGGTAAGGGCAAGCAAGCGTTGCGCGACATTCCCCAATCCATCACCGTGGTGACCGAAAAACTGGTGGATGACCGCAACCTGGACACCTTGAAAGATGTGCTGCACAACACCGCAGGCGTGACATTCCAGGCCGCAGAAGGCGGCGAAGAAGACATTCGCTTGCGCGGCTTTTCACTGGCCAGTACCGGCGACATTTTTCTGGATGGCCTGCGTGATCCCGCGTTCTATGACCGCGATACCTTCAACAACGACCGCATCGAACTGCTGCGTGGGTCAGCATCAATGTTGTTTGGCCGTGGCTCTACAGGTGGCGCCGTGAATCAAGTCAGCAAAGCGCCGCGCCTGATTGACGAGAGCGAAATATCCACCACGCTAGGCAGCTATAACTTAAGCCGTGTTATTGGTGACTTTAACATCCAAACCGGTGAATCTGCAGCGCTGCGCATCAATGCCATGGTGACCAACGCCGACAACAACGGTGCTGGCAGCAGCATTGACAAACGCGGACTGGCCGCAACCTACCGCTTTGGTATTGGCGAAGTAGACGAGTTCTCAGTAGGCCTGTACACCCTGCGCAATGACAACGGTGTGAACTACGGCATGCGCTGGATTAAGCCCACATCGGCTGCGGCAACCAGTACCAGCACGATCAACGAAGCCTTGTCACCGTCCACCTACTATGGGCTGGACAGCGACTACAACAAGGGCAAAGCAGACATCATCACGCTGTCCCATATCCACCGCTTTCAGGATGACTCCGAGCTCAAAACCACCGTGCGCCGCGGGTGGTTTGACCGCGACCAACGCCCCAGCGTGATCAATTACGCGGCAGGAACTGGCATAAACAACTTCTCTGGCTCCACGGTGATCACCCGTAGCACCGGCGGCAACACCACCAAAATTCAGGATCTGGCAGCCACCTACGCCCAGAGCGACTACAGCACCAAACTCCAAGCCTGGGGCGTAAAACACGAGGTGTTGACGGGCATTGATTTGGCCCAAGAAGGCAAACGGGGCTACGCCTCCAACTTGCCAACCCGCCCCAGCACCACGGCATCCGACACCGATGGCGGTGGTTGGATCGATGAGAGCGCCAGGCCCGTCACGTTGGCGAGTGGCTTTTCAGCCGACAACATGGGCGTGTACGCCCAAGACCTCATTCAAGTTGCAGAGCATTGGAAATTGCTTGGGGGCCTGCGCTTTGACCGCATGCGCGGCAACTACGCTACCTACAACACGGCGGGCGTAAAAGCCGGCGCGTTCGAGCAAACCATTGGCGATTGGAGCCAACGCCTGGGTGCCATGTACCAACCCAATGAACTGAGCTCGTTCCACTTCTCCTGGGGCACCTCGTTCAACACGTCTGCAGACACCTATTCGTACAGCGCCACCAGCCAGAACACCCCACCAGAGCAAAGCCGTAACGTGGAATTTGGTGCCAAACTGGAGAGCGCTGACAAGATGTACTCGACCCGATTTGCCATTTTTCAGTCCACCAAGTTCAACGAACGCAACACAGACCCCGACTCCGCAGCCACCAAAGCCCTGCTATCGGGCCAACGCCACACCACGGGACTGGAAGTTGACGCGTCAGGCCGCCTCACACCCCAGTGGGAAATCTATGGCTCGTACATGTGGATGCCAGACGCGATGATTGACAAGTCCAACGCCACGCAAGACGCCACCAAAGAGGGCGCGCGACCAGGCCTGACGCCGATTCACAGCGGTACGGTGTGGACCACCTACCAGTTCACACCCGCACTTCGGTTGGGTACTGGCATCAACTTCCGCAGCGAGCAAGCCAGCGCTGCCAACCCGGACATCAAAGCACCAGGCTACGCCACGCTCGACCTGATGGGCGAATACCAATTCACCGAACGCTATGTGCTCAAGGTCAACGTGACCAACGTGCTGGACAAGTTGTATGCCGACTCGCTGTACACCAACTTTTATGTTCCTGGCTCTGGGCGCAACATCCAAGCCACCATGAACATCAAGTTCTAACACCATCCCACCCCACCATGCTTTTGCACCTGCCCCAACTGCTAACCCCACAAGAGGTGTCGGACGCCCAAACCTTGCTGGCCACTGCGCCTTGGGTCGATGGCCGCGCCGGTGCGGGGGAGCAAGCCCGGCAGGTGAAAAACAACGAGCAACTGGACCACGACTGCCACGCCGCGCAAACCATCCGGGTGATGGTGGCGCGTGCGCTGGACCGCAGCCCCACCTTCTTTTCAGCGGCATTGCCCAAAAAACTGTTCCCGCCCAGGCTGAACCGCTATGGTGGTGAGAGCAATTTTTACGGCAACCACATCGATGGCTCGATTCGCTATACACCCGGCACGGGCGAACGGGTACGCACCGATGTGTCGTGCACCGTGTTTCTCTCCAACCCTGAAGACTACGAAGGTGGCGAGCTGTGCATTGCTGATACGTTTGGCGAACAAAACGTCAAGCTACCTGCGGGCCACGCCGTGTTGTACCCCGGCACCAGCCTGCACCAAGTGAAACCCGTCACACGCGGCCACCGCCTAGCCTGCTTCTTTTGGGTGGAAAGCATGGTGCGCAGTGACGAGCAGCGGCGCATTCTTTTTGATCTGGACATGAACCTACTGGCACTGCGCCAAAAGCATGGCGACAACGCCCACACCACGGCGCTCACCGGCGTGTACCACAACATGTTGCGCATGTGGGCCGACACCTGAGCGCCACAATGTCAACTTCCGCACTTCCCATCACCATCGCCTTGCCTGCTATGAACCGCAACGTCACGATCGTTATCAGCGTCATCGCCCTGCACGTGGCCGTGCTGTGGGCCGTGCAAACCGGCTTGCTGCGGCGTGTGGCCGAGGCGGTGGTGCCTGCCGAAATTTTGGTAGAAATCATGGCCCCGGCTGCGCCCGTGGCATCGCCTCAACCCATGCAACAACCGCAACCCACAGCGCAACCCAAAGCGGCGGTGGCCAAGCCCCCCCAGCCAACCCCGCCCCCAAAACCAGCACCGGCGCAAGCTGCCACAGCGCAACCAGCCCCCAGCCCGCTGGCCCTTGCCCCATCAACCACCGCGCCTGAACCCAGCGCTGCCGCACCTACAGCAGTAGCGGCCGCGCCCACAGCTGCGTCAGCCAACACCGGCAGCAATGCCAATGCACCAACTGCTTCAACTTCTCCTCCCGCACCCTCCAAAGTGGAGCTGCCTTCTAGCAGCGCGGACTACCTTAACAACCCCAAAGCACCCTACCCGGCCTTGAGCAAACGGCTGGGTGAACAGGGCAGCGTGGTCATCCGCGTCTGGATTGGCACTGACGGCCTGGCCTCACAGCCGTCCCTTAAAACGTCCAGCGGCTTCGACCGCCTCGACCGAGCCGCATTGAACGCCGTGCTTGGTTGGCGCTATGTGCCCGGCAAGCGGGGCGGTGTGCCTGAGGCCATGTGGTTTGACGTGCCGGTTAACTGGCAACTGAAATAATTTTTCTATCTTTTTACGGACTTTTTGTGGAGCACTCAATGGAATCGCAACTCGGACTCATCACCCTCTGGACCCAAGGCGACTGGGTTACCAAAGCCGTCGCCCTGCTGTTGCTGGTCATGTCCCTGTCGTCGTGGATCGTGATTGTGATCAAGGCGCTGGACATTTTTAAATTCAAATCACTGGGCCAGCGCACCGAAGCGTTTTGGCACAGTGCCGACTTCGCCACTGGCCTACAGGCCCTGGGTTCGCAGCAAGACAACCCCTTTGTGCAATTGGCCCAGTCCGGTCAAGAGGCTACCGCCCACCACCGCAACACCCAAACCCAGTTGCACGACGCACTGGACATCAGCGACTGGATCAGCCGCAGCTTGCGTAACAGCATTGACGACAGTACGGCGCGCTTTCAGAGCGGCTTGGCTATTCTGGCGTCAGTGGGCTCCACTGCCCCGTTCGTCGGCTTGTTTGGCACGGTGTGGGGCATTTACCACGCACTCATGGGTATTGGCGCAGCAGGCCAGGCCACCATCGACAAGGTGGCCGGGCCGATTGGCGAGGCGCTCATCATGACGGCGCTGGGCTTGGCCGTGGCGATTCCTGCGGTGCTGGGCTACAACGCGCTGGTGCGGGGCAACAAATCCATTTTGACCAAGCTCAACCGCTTTGCGCATGACCTGCACGCCTACTTTGTAACGGGTGCCCGCGTAGGCAACGGAAAAGCATAAGGAATCAACATGGCCTTCGGACTCCAAGACGCCACCTCAGACAACGACACCGAGGTGATGAACGAAATCAACATGACGCCCTTGGTGGACGTGATGCTGGTGCTGCTAATCATCTTCATCATCACCGTGCCGGTGATGAAACACGCGGTGAATGTAGAGCTACCCACCGCCACCAGCCAGCCAAAAAACGCCAAGCCTGAGACCCTGCAACTCAGTGTCGATGCCCAGGGCAGCTACTTTTTGAACCAAACAGCCGTGGCTGCGGGCACCCTGCCCGCCGTGCTGCAGGCAGAGGCGGGCAAAGAGCCGCAGCCAGAGCTGCATATTCGCGGCGACAAAGCAGTGCGCTACGAATTTGTGGCCCAGGCCATGGCGGCGGCGCAGCAGGCGGGTTTGCGAAAAATTGGCTTTATCACCGAGCCACAGCACTGAGCCAAGCGCTTTCGACCCAAGTCGCACCATGCCAACCACGCCACCACCAGCCGAAACGCGCGCTGCCCAAAGCAGCACCAGCGGTGCATCGCTAGCGAGCACGTCGCCTGCGGTGAGGGATGTCTTACGGGCAAGCGATTTGCTGGGCGCACGCCAGGTTGTGGAGATAGAGCACAACGGCCAGCGCTACCGCCTGCAAGCCACCAAGGCCGGCAAACTGATATTGACAAAATAAACGTGAAAATAGCCGCTAGCCCGCTTTTAGCGTGCGTAAGCAGCTATTATTTTTGTAGCGTCGCGATGACCAAATAAGGCAATGACGCTATTGCGCTAAAGACGCTTTACAGGCCGATAGCCGCAATGCCGGCTTTGGCAATTTGGGCGTCTTCGTTCGATTTCACGCCGCTCACACCAACCGCGCCAACGCATTGGCCGTCTTTGATGATGGGCACGCCGCCCTCCAACATGCCATCCAGATTGGGGGCGCTCAGGAACGAGGCGCGGCCACCGTTGATCATGTCTTCGTAAGCCTTGCTCTCGCGGCGACCCAGGGCCGAGGTGCGGGCTTTACCGGGCGCGATATGCGACGAAATGGGCGCTGCGCCGTCTAAGCGCTGGAACCACAGCATGTGACCGCCAGCGTCCACAATGGCAATGCTGACAGCCCAATTGTTTTTGAGGGCTTCGGCCTCGGCAGCAGCAGCAATGGCTTTGATATCTGTGAGTTCGAGCGCAGGGATAGTTTTCATAAGAAATTACGTTGGGGTTGGAGAATGCAAGAGCATATCCGCAGCAGCGCACCCTGGTAGTGGCGAAAAATCACAACAGCCCTGCTATATATCCGGGCAATCTGCGCTGCTCTACGTAAAGTGCACTTGCAAAACCCTAGAATCACATCACCTAAGCACCATAGCTTTAGAAGGAGCATCACATGACAGACCGCGTTACCACCTTAGACAGCCAATATGGCTACGGCATTTCCGCAGAGCAGCGCAACAAAGTGCTGCGCAACACCTACTGGCTTTTGGCCATGAGTTTGGTACCCACGGTGCTAGGCGCCTGGGTGGGCGTGGCCACCGGCATCACCGCCGCACTCACTGGTTTTATGGGCATGATCGTGTTCTTGGGCGGCGCGTTTGGCTTTATCTACGCTATTGAGAAAACAAAAAATTCTGCCGCTGGCGTGCCCGTTTTGCTGGGCTTCACCTTCTTCATGGGCCTGATGCTCTCCCGCATGATTGCCATGGTGCTAGGCTTTAAAAACGGCTCTGACCTGATCATGACCGCATTTGCAGGCACTGCAGGCGTGTTCTTTGTCATGGCCAGCCTATCCAGCGTGATCAAGCGCGATTTGTCCGGCATGGGCAAATGGCTGTTTGTGGGTGCGCTGGCCATTATGGTGGGCGGCATCATCAACATTTTTGTGGGCTCCACCGCCGGCATGATGGCGATTTCGGTGTTGTCCATTGGCGTATTTAGTGCCTACATGTTGTATGACCTGAAACGCATTGTGGACGGCGGCGAAACCAACTACATCAGCGCCACGCTAGCCCTGTACTTGGACATCATCAACGTGTTCCAAAGCCTGCTGGCCCTTTTGGGCATCATGGGCGGCGAGCGCGACTGAGCTCTGTTAATCTTGGTTAATTTTTCAAAAAGGCCCTTTGGGGCCTTTTTCTTTGTTAAGTTGAACCTGTAAATTCGGAAAAAATAATTAGCATCTGCAGCCGGTGGTTCTCAAACGGCCACAACACCAAGCAAAAATGGTCATCAAGCCTAAAGCTCCACCAAGTCAAATACTGCAATGCTCTCTACATGGGCTGTGTGGGGGAACATATTGACCACCCCCGCTGCCGAACACTTGTAGCCGCCCTCGGTGACCAGCACACCCGCATCTCTGGCCAAAGTGGCGGGGTTGCAGCTCACATACACAATGCGCTTGGGCGGTGTCCAGTCCCCACGCAGTTCGGGACTTTGGTGCAAAGCAGCCAATGCCTGCACCAAGGCATAAGCACCTTCGCGAGGGGGGTCTACCAGCCATTTGTCGGATGCGCCATCTGCGGTGAGCAGCTCTGGCGTCATTTCAAACAAATTGCGCGCTACAAATTTAGTAGCTACCAACGCAGGCTTACCAAGCGCTGCAGGCTGATTAAGCACGTAATTCTCGCGTGAACGGGCCACTAGCGACTCTGCGCCCTCCACGCCCAGCACCTCGCGTGCCCGCGTCGCCAGCGGCAAGGTGAAGTTGCCCAAGCCGCAAAACCAGTCAATCACCCGCTCATGGCTTTGCACGGCCAGCAAGCCCAGGGCGCGCGACACCAGCACGCGGTTGATGTGCGGGTTCACCTGCGTGAAGTCAGTGGGGCGAAACGGCATGGTGATGCCAAAGTCGGGCAACTGGTAGGCCAGCTGACCCGTAATGTGTCCGGGCAGTTCGTCCAGGCGGTGAATGGTTTCTGGCCCCTTGGGCTGCAGCCACCATTGCAGGCCGGGGTTGATAGAGGCAAATTGGCGCAAGCGGTCCAGGTCGCCTTCTGACAAAGGCTCCAAGTGGCGCAGCACCATGGCAATCACCTCGCCCGTTCCCCCGTTGGCCCCTGCTGTGGGTGCCATGTCACCCATGGCCAGCTCGATTTGGGCCAGCGTTTCAATCGCGTCCATGGACTCAATCAGTCGGCGCAGAGGAACCAGCATGGCGCTCACATGGGGCGCGAGCACGTGGCACTCTTTCATGTCAGCCACATAGCGGCTCTTGCGCTCATGAAAACCAATCAGCACCGCGCCTTTTTTGCGCACATGGCGCACCGACAGGCGAGCGCGATAGCGGTAGCCCCAAGCTGGGCCTTCAATGGCGCGCAAGATGTTGTCGGGTTTGACCTTGCCGATGTGCCACAGGTTGTCTTCCAGCACCCGCTGCTTCACCGCCACCTGCGCACCAATGTGCAAGTGCTGCATCTTGCAACCACCACATGCGCCTTCGTGCAGACCAAAGTGTGGGCAACCCGGGCGCACGCGCTGGGATGATTCTTGGTGAATCTCGGTCAGCGTGCCCTTCTCAAAACTGCTTTTGCTGCGGTGAATCTGAGCGCTCACCACCTCAAACGGCAACGCGCCGTCGATAAAAACGACTTTGCCGTCGGGCCGGTGGGCCACGCCCTGGGCTTCGAGGTCGAGGGATTTCACGCGCAGCTGGCCTTCTGGCAGCGGCTTTTCGGTAGGAATGGTGTCGGTCATGGCCGCTTGGGTCTCTGGTCAGCGTTGTAAAACGCTATAAATTTAGTAGCTGCTTACGCATAGCCCACGGGGGCTACGGGGCTTTTTTTCTTAAAAACTGGGTTACTTGGCGGGCAAGTATTTCATGGGGTCCACAGGCTTGCCTTGGCGGCGCACTTCAAAGTGCAGCTTGACGCGATCGGCATCGCTGTCGCCCATTTCTGCAATCTTTTGGCCTTTTTTCACGGTCTGGTCTTCTTTGACCAAGAGCGATTTGTTGTGGGCATAGGCGCTCAAAAAGGTGTTGTTGTGCTTGAGGATGATCAGATTGCCATAGCCGCGCAGGCCCGCACCGGCGTAGACCACTTTGCCCTCGGCAGCGGCCAGCACCGGGTCACCTGACGCACCGGCAATATCGACCCCTTTGTTTTTGACCTCGTCAAAACCAGCAATCACATTGCCTTTGCCGGGCCAAATCCAGCCCAAATCGTCTTCGCCAGCCGCAGCCGATGTTGTGGCCGCAGCAGGTACCGGCATATTGGCTGGGGCCGACGAGGCTTTGGCCGGCACGGGAGCAACCGCACCCGTTGCAGACGAAGTACTGGGCAATGGCGTAACGCCTGCAATGGGCGCTGAGGTTACTCCGCCAGACGTGACTGGTTTGCTTACCGCCACCACATCGCCGCCCACAACTGGTGGCACGATACGAATCACCTGCCCAACCACAATGTGGTCGGGGTTGTCGATCGCATTCCACCGGGTGATGTCTTTTCGGCTTTGGCCGGTATCCAGACTGATACGAATCAGGGTGTCACCAGGCTTGACCGTGTAGTAACCGGGCTTGCCCGCGTTCTCAAATCCAGGGGGCTGCTTGACTACGGCGGTGCGTGCCTCGGGTGGCGCCGTCGTTGAAGTATTCGTGCCCACGCTTTGGCCGCGATCTTCGACCGGGGCACGGTTAAGTGGCTTGGAGCCACACCCTACCAATACCGCAGCGCCCGCAAGCACCGTCCACCCAGAACATCGACGCAACAATCCAAACATAAACACACCCCCTTCAGGCAACGCCCGATTTTAGAGGGACAAAGTGAACCGCCTCTAAAAGCATGGAGCGAACGCCCTGGGGCGTTTTATCCAGAACCAGCAAAGCCTGTGCGCCCCCTGAGCCTCCACCGGTCATGCCGCCGGCCACCACGGGGGCAACCAAGCGCCCACCCACGGCCAACTGATCCACCCAGGCCTGCGGCACCGCTTCGCCGCCCGCTGCGGCAATGATGGCCGCATAAGGCGCGCCCTTGGCATAGCCCGCCATGCCGTCACCAAACAGCAAATGCACATTGGGCAGGCGCAGGTGGCGCAGATTGTCGCGGGCTTTATCGTGCAGGCCACGCAGCCGCTCGATGCTGTATACCTCGGTGGACAGCATGCTGAGCACCGCCGCCTGGTAGCCGCAGCCCGTGCCGATCTCCAGCACGCGACCCAGTTTGCCAGTTGCGCCATTGCGCAGCAGCTCGGCCATGCGCGACACCACGCCGGGTTTGGAAATAGTTTGCCCAAGGCCAATCGGCAAGCTGGTGTCTTCGTAGGCCTGAATGGCCAGTGCGGTATCGACAAAACGGTGGCGTTCTATGGTGCCCATGGCCTGCAGCACGGCCGCATCTGTCACGCCTTGGCCTTGCAGCTTTTGGACCATACGCATACGCACAGCGCTAGAGTCCATGCCCAAACCTTGGGGTCTGGCAGGCGCTGCCGAACCGGGGCGTTTGGCCCCCAGCGTGCCACCCAACTGCGCGGGAAAAGACGGCCGCGGCTTGGTGTTCATGCGCTCTGCGACTTTTGGTCA
Organism: Pseudomonadota bacterium; assembly: GCA_041181325.1. Classification (GTDB taxonomy): domain Bacteria; phylum Pseudomonadota; class Gammaproteobacteria; order Burkholderiales; family Burkholderiaceae_C; genus Allorhodoferax. The sequence goes on along the minus strand of JBEGPS010000263.1, from coordinate 3,878 downwards.
GCAGCCAAACGTGACGCGGTTTGCGCCCAATAGCCCAACGCGTCGTGGTCGGTCAGGTCCACTTTCAGCGGGGTAATAGACATGTGGCCCTGCGCCGTGGCGTGAAAGTCGGTGCCTTCAGCATCGTCTTTCACCGGGCCTGCAGCGCCGATCCAGAACATGGTTTCTCCGCGCGGGCTGCGCTGCTGAATCACTTTTTCGGCTGCATGGCGCTTGCCCAGGCGGCACAGTTTGGTGCTGCCGATAGCATCGAATGGCAGGTTGGGGATATTCACATTCAGCAGCCACGGGGTGGGTGTTATGAGCTGCAGGTGCTGCATGCTGAGCACCAGTTCGCGCGCCTTGCGGGCGGCAGACTCCAGCTCGTGCCAGTCTTTTTCTACCTGCGAGAACGCAATGGCGGGAATGCCGAACAAAAAGCCCTCCATCGCAGCACCCACGGTGCCGGAATAAATGGTGTCGTCCCCCATGTTCGCGCCGTTGTTGATGCCAGACACCACCAGGTCAGGCCGGTAGTCCAGCAAACCTGTCAGCGCAATGTGCACGCAGTCGGCCGGGGTGCCATTCACATACCTAAAACCATTCGCTGCTTTGTGCACATACAACGGGGAATGCAGGGTGAGCGCGTTGGACTTGGCGCTGTTGTTTTGTTCGGGTGCAATGACCTCGACTTCGGCAATGTCTTTGAGGGCTTCATACAAGGCCACAAGGCCCGGTGCCTGATAACCGTCGTCGTTGGAAATAAGAATTTTCATAGGCTTTTAGGGTGAGCGTTGATTGTAGGTGGGCCCCCCAAAATTGGTCGCCCCTGGGACAATTCACCCTCCCGGCCATGCACGGACCCCCTATGATGGACGAGCGCATCGGCGCATCAAATTTGGAGACATCCCATGCACGCTTGGCTTTGTGAAAACCCCGTTGGTATCGACGCGCTAACCTGGAAAGAGCTGCCCACACCTCAACCCAAGGCGGGCGAGGTGCTTATCGAGATCAAAGCGGCCAGCCTGAACTTTCCCGACATTTTGATAGTGCAAAACAAATACCAGATGAAGCCGCCCCTGCCCTTCGTACCCGGCTCGGAGTACGCAGGCATCGTGCAGGCGGTTGGCGAAGGTGTGAAGCACCTCCAAGTCGGCCAGGCAGTGGCTTGCCTGAGCGGCACCGGCGGCTTTGGTACGCATACCGTGGCACCTGCGGCGCTGTGCATGCCACTGCCCCCAGGATTTCCGATGGTCGACGCAGCCGCCTTCATCATGATTTACGCCACCTCGCATCACGCCTTGGTAGACCGGGCACAGCTCAAAGCGGGCGAAACCGTGTTGGTGCTGGGTGCTGCGGGCGGCGTGGGCACAGCAGCCATTCAAATTGCTAAAGCCATGGGTGCGCGCGTGATTGCAGCAGCGTCTACTCAGGAAAAGTGTGCCCTGTGCACATCGATCGGTGCCGATGCCACCATCAATTACAGCACCGAGAACCTGCGTGAGGCCGTCAAAGCCCTGACCAACGGCAAGGGCCCCGACGTGATTTATGACCCCGTGGGTGGTGACTTTGCCGAACCTGCCTTCCGCTCCATCGCCTGGCGCGGGCGCTACCTGGTGGTGGGGTTTGCGTCCGGCCCTATTCCCGCGCTGCCATTCAATCTGGCACTCCTCAAGGGCGCCTCCATCGTCGGCGTGTTCTGGGGGGACTTTGCCAAGCGTGAGCCGCAAGCCAACGGTGCCATGATGATGGAGCTCGCACAGTGGTATGGCCAAGGCAAAATTAAGCCCGTTATAGACAGCACCATGCCCATGGTCGATCTGAAAGCGGCCTATGCCCACATGGGGTCGCGTGGCGTGAAGGGCAAATTGGTCATGGTGAACCCGACAGGGCCCGTTACATCGGTGGGCTAAACCACAGACTAGCGCAGCACAAGACCACATGCTGTAGTTGGCCGCTGCAGCTTCGTTCCGAAGGCTATTCCGTTGCTTACCGACAGCGCCACTCGCGGTGGCTGCCGGAGTCTGCGAAAATGTGCGCCACAACAATTGCTCCGGTGCCGATCGGAATTAACTCCCGTTATGTCTGACCACTACACCACCCTAGGCTTGCACAGCGATGCCAAGCTTGCCGATATCAAAAAGGCCTTCCGACAAAAGGCCGCGCAGCACCACCCTGACCGCAGCGATGCGGCAGATGCTGCAGAGCGATTCAGAGCCATTCAGCAGGCATATGAAGTGTTATCCGATGACACCAAGCGCCAAGCCTACGACGATAACCGCCGTCGCAACTTGCTGGATGACCCGCTACAGACCGCCCGCGATATTTGGGGCAGCTATTTCAAAACTATTCTTTAACGTGGGCACCGCATGAACATCACTCCTTTCTTCCGCGATTTGCGCTCCTCATACCAATCCGAAATGGACGACATGACGTTCGACTCGGACGGCAAAGACATCCTGCGCCAGCGCCTGGTTCAACGCCGCAAGGAAATGGACTTCCTGATCAACATGGTGGAAAGTGCCCCCGAAATGGTGGCCGTTGCGTTTCACCAGGCTTTCAAGTTCACACGTCCGTCGGTCATGGACCACATACTGAGCCAGGACAGCGACGAATTGCCCGAATGGGACGCGTTGGCCGACAGCGTGGAGCTGATGCCCTGGGCCAAAGAGTTATCGGAGATGGTGCTGGCTCAACCCGCTGGCGGCCACTTTTTGGTCATTGCAGCTGGGCTGGAATACATGTACCACCGCCCTGACGCAAGCATGGCACGTGCTAGCGAAAATGATGACGACGAAAACGATGAGGAATACGGGGAACGCGAGGGAGACCACGACGGCGATGACCGCCGAGACCCCGTGGATTCTGACCACGCGCGGGACGCGAAACAACGCGAAGAAGCCGGCGCTGACTGGATGGTGGAGCAAGGCTTTGATCGCAAAGACGCTTGAACTTACAAGATCACACCATGAACCACTTAGCACTGATTGAAAAAACCCAGAGCCTGATTGCATCGGGCGACATCGTGGGCGCAGAGGCGGCGCTGGTCGAACTTGCAGACACCGAGGGTGATGGCGCGCTCATGGTTGTGCTGGACCAGTTGCCCGCAAAAGACATATTGGCCGTGATCCGCGAGTACGACAACTCCAAAGAGTCGGTGGTTAACCTGCTGGTCACCCCTGACCAATTTGCACGCGCCGTGGTCATCGAGAAGCAATACAAAGACCTGACCCGCACCCATTTGCGTGGCATGGTGAACTCCATCATTTTTCGAGATGGTGCAGATCCGGTAGAGTTTTTAACTGCAATTGGCGACCTGGAAGGCGGCAGTGAGGCTCTGGCCGATTACTTTTCTGACAAGTGGGGTCGCATGGAAACTTTTGCGCGAACAGGCACGTTTGACGCATCAGAAGAAGACGGCGAAGTGATGTCTGAAACTGCGCTGTATTCACAGGCATACGCCAGCGCCCGCCTGGAGCATGAAGAAGTAGCCGACCAAGACTGGATGGAATTGGCCTACTTAATGCGCTACCAATGCCCCGACCTGTTTATTGAAACGCTGCTAGTGCTGCGCGCCAAAGCCCGAGCCCATGACATGGGCATGGACGACGAAGAAGAAGCCGAAGAAGACGACGGTAAAGTGGAAACCGGCGACACCGATCGCGGCAAAGCCACACCGGCAGCGTTGGAAAATGACGAGGAATCTGCAATTTGAACCCCGTGGACAACGCAACGACTGGGGCCGCACACTCCATCTCGCTTTTTGATGCGCGGCCATTTTTCGAAAAGGCACTGGCCTATGGCGTGCAACACGGCCTGATCAACCAAGCCAAGCTGGACGCCATGTGCTTGGAGGCGCCCAAGGGCATGGTGCAGATTGCCCGCTACTTTGGAACCGA
>JBEGPS010000262.1:0-5149 GCA_041181325.1 Pseudomonadota bacterium | reverse complement strand
CACCAGCAGCTCCGCAATCAGAGAGCGCGGCACGATCACGCGTTCGTCCACAAAAAACGCCACCCCCTGTGACCAAGCCTCGTGGGTGAGGTAGGCGGCGGGCTTGCGGGTGGTGATGCGTGCTATCAAAAGAGTAGCTGCTTGCGCACGTTCCTCGGGGGTTACAAGCCGATTTTTCTCTGAATCTTCACCCCGAACAGGGGTATCCAATGGCAAACCCAGGCTGTGCAATACCAGCCAGGCGGCTTCGTCAAACGCGTTGGTGGTGCCATGGCCAAACGACACTTCTGCCTCGGTCAGCTGCTGTGCTGACGATTCGATCAATTCCAGAAGGGTCATGGGGCAGCCTGAAGGTTCAGGTTTTCCAGGACCCGGCGGTAAATGTTTTTCAATGACTCGATGTCAGCCACGGCCACGTATTCATTGATCTTGTGAATGGTGGCGTTGGGCGGGCCCACCTCGATGACCTGGGGGCAAATTTGCGCAATAAAGCGTCCATCGCTGGTGCCGCCAGTGGTGGACAGCTGGGTGGTGATGCCAGTCTCCGCCAAAATGGCGCTGCGCACGGCTTCCACCAGCGGGCCCGGTGTAGTGAGAAAGGGCAGTCCGCCCACCGTCCAAGCCAGATCGTATTCCAGCTCGTGTTTTTCCAGCACGCTGGCCAAGCGCTTTTGCAAGGCGTCAGGGGTGGATTCGGTGGAAAAACGAAAGTTGAAATCTATCACCACTGTGCCGGGAATCACATTGCTGGCCCCCGTGCCACCATGGATGTTGCTCACCTGCCAGCTGGTGGGTGGGAAAAACGCGTTGCCCTGGTCCCAGGTGATACCCACCAGCTCTGCCAAAGCAGGGGCTACCAAATGAATAGGATTTTTGGCCAGCTGGGGGTAGGCAATATGGCCCTGCACGCCTTTGACCGTGAGCTTGCCGCTCATGGTGCCGCGGCGGCCATTTTTAATCATGTCGCCGGTGCGCTCTACCGAAGTGGGCTCGCCCACGATGCAGTAGTCCAGCACCTCACCACGCGCTTTCAGTGCGTTGCACACCACCACCGTGCCGTCGTTGGCAGGGCCTTCTTCGTCGCTGGTAAGCAGCATGGCGATGTTGATTTGGGGGGTGGGGTTAGCGGCAATGAATTCTTCGGCGGCCACTACAAACGCGGCGAGCGACGTTTTCATGTCGCTGGCACCGCGACCATACAAGCGGCCATCGCGGTGGCTGGGCGTAAATGGGGGGGTGAGCCACTCGGTCAGCGGTCCCGTTGGCACCACGTCGGTGTGGCCCGCAAATACGATGGTTTTGAGCGACTGTGTGGATGCTATTGAATTAATAGCTGCTTGCGCACGTTCTACGGGGGTTCCTGGCCGCTTTGCCCACAAATTAGTGACGGAAAAAGTGTCTGGGCCACTGATCAGGGTTTCGCACTCAAACCCTATGGCACATAAGCGCTCCGCAATGAGTGGTTGGCACCTGCCGTCCAGCGGCGTGACAGAGGCGCGAGCGATCAATTGTTCCGCCAAATACAGCGTTTCAGACATCAGTGCTTCACATCCAAGGTTATTTCGGTAAAGGAGGCGTGTTCATCCTCTTCTTGTGCGGCGACAACCTGCACTTTTGTGAAGTCGTTTTGCAGGCGCCACATGAGGTTGGTGGGAGAATCTGCATATGCAAGGCCTTCTTTACGATCGACCAAACCGCCGAGCACGAGGCGTGCAATATCTTGCTCAAACGTTTGAGATCCTTCTGCCATGGATTTTTCCATGGCATCTTGTATGCCGGAAAAGTCGCCGGCAGAGATCATGTCTTCAACCAACTTGGTGTTGACAAGAACTTCAACCGCCGGAATACGCGCACCAGTGGTGCTGCGCAGCAAGCGCTGCGAAACCACGGCTTTCAGCGATGTGGCTAAATCGTCGAGCATGGTGGGGCGAACTTCGACAGGATAAAAGCTCAAAATACGGTTGAGCGCCTGGTAGCTGTTGTTGGCGTGCATGGTAGCGAGACACAAATGCCCCGATTGTGCGTATGCCAGGGCCGCAGACATCGTCTCCCTGTCGCGAATTTCACCGATCATGATCACATCAGGTGCTTGGCGAAGTGCATTTTTCAGGGCTACTTGCAGCGACTTGGTATCCGTGCCAATTTCGCGTTGATTCACCACAGATTTTTTGTTCCTAAACAAAAATTCGATGGGGTCCTCGATGGTGAGAATGTGGCCCGTCTGATACTCGTTGCGATGATCCAGCATGGCGGCCATCGTGGTGCTTTTTCCCGCACCTGTGGCACCCACCATCAAAATCAAACCGCGTTTTTCCATGATGAGGTCGCCAAGCATCATGGGGACCAACAGACTGGACAACGAAGGCACTTCTACAGCGATAAAGCGTATCACCGCAGCATAAGTGCCACGTTGGCGCATTGCACTTACCCGAAAGCGGCCTACACCGGGAATCGGAAACCCTATGTTGAGCTCACCTTCTGACTCAAGCTCGGCAATGCAGTCAGCGGGCAGCACCTCCGCCAGCAGGTTTTTGGGCGCATCGGCCGGCAATAGCTGAGCGTTGATAGCCACACATTGCCCGTTGATTTTGATCAATGCCGGAGAAAACGCCGACAAATACACGTCCGAAGCCTTTTTTTCCGACATCAAGCGAAGAATTCGCTCCATCGTCCCGCTATTAGCGGAGGGTGTGGTTGCCATGGCGTCGACTTTGGTTCCGGCTTAATCGCGCAGCAGGTCGTTTAGCGCGGTTTTGGCCCGAGTTTGGGCATCTACGCGTTTGACGATCACGGCGCAATACAAGCTGTACTTGCCATCGGCAGAGGGCAGATTGCCAGACACCACAACAGAACCAGATGGAATGCGACCGTAGGTCACGGTACCGGTTGCGCGGTCATAAATTTTGGTGCTTTGGCCGATGTACACGCCCATGGAAATAACCGAATTTTCTTCCACGATCACACCTTCTACCACCTCAGATCGTGCGCCGATAAAGCAGTTGTCTTCAATGATGGTGGGGCCGGCTTGCATGGGTTCCAGCACTCCGCCAATGCCAACACCGCCGCTCAGGTGCACGTTTTTGCCGATCTGTGCACAAGAACCAACAGTGGCCCAGGCATCGACCATGGAGCCTTCGTCCACATAGGAGCCAATGTTGCAATACGACGGCATCAATACCACTCCCTTGCCCTGGAAGCTGCCGCGGCGCGCCACAGCCGGTGGCACTACGCGAACACCTGTGGCCTTGAGTTCGGCCTCCGTCATGCCTGTAAATTTGGTGGGTACCTTGTCGTAAAAACCCAGGTCTCCGCTTTGAATGATGGCGTTGTCTTTCAGACGAAAACTCAAAAGCACAGCTTTTTTGATCCACTGGTGGGTGGTCCACTGGCCGACGGCTTCACGCGTAGCCACGCGCAGGCGGCCGGCGTCGAGTTCGTTCAAAACGTGCTCCACTGCATCGCGGACCTCGGCCGATGCGGAGGCGATGGAGATATTGGCGCGGTCTTCCCACGCGGCTTCGATGACTTGTTGGAGTTGTTGGCTCATAGGGGTCTTTTCTGGTTATCAAACTCGGGATTGAACAAACTGGGCAATACGTTGGGCGGCTTCGACACATTCGGCGGTTTCGGCCACCAATGCCATGCGGATGCGTCCTGCGCCAGGGTTGTGGCCCTCCACCTCTCGTGCCAAGTAGCTCCCTGGCAACACAGTCACATTGTAAAGAGCCAGCAAGTCTCGGGCGAAATCAACATCGCTGCCTTGCACGGCTGCCCACAAATAGAACCCTGCATCGGGCAAGGCCACATCTATCACCGCGCTCAGGATGGGGGTGACTTGGGCGAATTTGGCCCGGTACTTGGCCCGGTTGTCCACTACGTGCTGTTCATCATTCCAGGCAGCTACGCTGGCAGCCTGCACCACGGTACTCATGGCGCTGCCGTGGTAGGTGCGGTACAGCAAAAATTGCTTTACCAACGCCGCATCCCCAGCACAAAACCCGCTGCGCATGCCCGGCACATTGCTGCGTTTGGAGAGGCTGGTAAAAATCAGCAAGTTTTTAAAGTCTGCGCGACCTAATTTGGCGGCTGCCTCTAGCCCCCCCAACGGGGCCTCTTCGCGGAAGTAAATTTCGCTGTAGCACTCGTCGGAGGCAATGACAAAACCATGGCGGTCGCTCAGGTCAAACAGCTTTTTCCACTCTTCCAGTGGCATCACTGCGCCGGCAGGATTGCCCGGCGAGCAGACGAACAGCAGCTGGGTGCGGGCCCACACGTCGGCGGGCACGCTATCCCAGTCTTGGGCGAAATTGCGTTTCGGGTCTGACGCTACAAAGTAGGGCTGGGCGCCTGATAGGTAGGCTGCGCCTTCGTAAATTTGATAGAACGGGTTCGGGCACACCACCAATGCGTGACCCGCAGCAGGATTGGATGCAGGGCTTAGAACCGTTTGGGCAAAAGCAAACAGGGCTTCCCGGGATCCATTGACAGGAAGAATTTGTGTGGCGGCGTCTACTGTCAGGCCATAGCGTCTATCAATCCATCGTGAGATAGCATTGCGCAGCGTCAATTCACCTGCTGTGGCCGGGTAAACAGACAACCCTCCATCGGCTGCCATGATGGCATTGCAATAGGCTTTTTTAATCAGGTCTGGGGTGGGGTGGCGCGGCTCGCCAATTCCAAGGCTGATGGGACGGTACGAGGGATTGGGTGCAACGGTAGAAAACAGCTTTCGTAAGCGCTCAAATGGATACGCTTGCAACTGTGACAGATTGGGATTCATAGCCCCCGATTATCCCCGAGCAACCCGCAGACTTTGGTTTGGGGTGCCAACTTACAATGCACTTGAGCCAAAATTAGGAGTAACCATGCCGTCACTGCTCGGAGATTCAACCCCCATTTACCTGGATACGCAGCTTGCCATGTCGCAAATTGGTGATGCTTCTACGATGTTGGAGATGTTAGCCATGTTGGATGAAACACTGGCCAAAGACAACTCACAAATTGCGGACAGCCTAGATCAAGGAGACGTTGCCCAAGCGAACACCTTGCTACACCCGCTGAAAGGCTTTTTGCCTATTTTTTGTACTGCCCAGCTATGTGATGACCTATTTAAGGTTGAGTCGATGAGCAAAACCGACACCGCTACCGA
>JBEGPS010000261.1:0-5050 GCA_041181325.1 Pseudomonadota bacterium | reverse complement strand
GTTTCTACCCAGATCAGCTTTACCCCCACATCGTCAAACTCGCGCAGCAGCGAGAACAGCTCATGCGCGGCCACCGCCGCATCGGTGGGCATCTTGCGCTGCATGACTTTCGCGGATGTGGATTTGAGGTGGGTGCGGGCGTACACCGCAATGGTGGGGCGGGCCTGAGCCGGGTCGCTGGAGCTATCCGCGCCGGGTAGGTCTTTGCCAGCCAAATTCAACATGTCCAGCGCCGCTTGCAAGGCCTCAGCGTCCATCAGCCGCACCCTGGCGTTGGGCGCGTAGTGGGACTCCAACGTACCGGAAGCCTTGGGGGCAGAATTTAATGCCTTTTCTCCCTCCAGCCCTTGCTGCTCCTGCGTAAGAAGCTCCTCATTTGATAGCACTTTACGACCGCAAGCGGCCTCAATCTCCGCGCTGGTGATGGAGCCAGGCCGAAGTAAAACGGGTACGCCGCGCGTGCAATCCACGATGGTGGACTCAATGCCCAACGTGCAGGGGCCGCCATCCAGAATGGGCAGAGGCTGGCCACTGCTGACCTCCAACTCAGCAAACTCGCTTTGCACATGCACCGCCGTGGTGGGGCTCACGCGGCCAAAGCGGTTGGCGCTGGGAGCGGCAATGCCCCACACCACCGCGTCGGCACCTTCGGGTTTGCGCAGCGCGGTCAGCAGCGCTTGCGCCACGGGGTGCGAAGGGCAGCGCAGGCCGATGGAGTCTTGGCCCCCGGCAGCGGCAGCGCCCACACCGTCGCGCCGCTTCACGATCAGCGTTAACGGCCCGGGCCAAAACGCCGACATCAGCTGCTGCGCGAACGACGGCACCTGCTGCGCGTAGTGCGCTACGCCCGACATGCCGCCGTCAAACGCGGCTACATGCACGATCAGCGGGTGGTCTGCCGGACGGCCTTTAGCGACAAATATCTGCGCCACGGCAGTCGCGTTGTCCGCATCGGCCCCTAGCCCATACACTGTCTCGGTTGGCAAGCCCATCAGGCCACCAGCCCTTATGGAATATGCGCAAGCAGCTATGGAATCAGGAGCAAGCTCCACACCATCGGCAAAGACGTAAGCGGGCAAAATCATGGTCGCGACCTAAAACGCTTCAATACCCAAGATGCGCGCGGCTTCCAGCGCCGTAGCGCGCACTTGCTCCACCGTGGCCCCGGTGATGTTCAGATGGCCCATCTTGCGGCCCTTGCCGGCATGGGATTTGCCGTACAGGTGCAAATGCGTGCCGGCAAGGGCCAGCACCTTCGCCCAATCCGGCGTACCGGCTTCTTCGCCCTGGTCAGGCCAAATATCCCCCAACAAATTCAGCATGATGGACGGGCTGTGCTGGCGCGGCTGGGTTAGCGGCAGGCCTGCCAGCGTGCGCACTTGCAGCTCAAATTGCGATACATCGCAGGCATCCATACTGTAGTGGCCGCTGTTGTGCGGGCGCGGGGCCATCTCGTTCACCACCAAACCGCCCAAGCCTGCGGCGGCGGGGTTGGATTCGTCGAGCACAAAAAACTCCACGCACAGCACGCCTACATATTGCAAGCCATCTGCTATTGATTTTGCAGCAGCCACTGCACGGCTGGCAAGGGCTGCAGGCAGATTACCATCGTAAACCTCAGTCACCGCCAAGATACCGTCGCGGTGCAAATTGCGCTGCACCGGCAAGTTGACGCAAGTACCATCTGCACCGCGGGCCACGATGACAGAGCATTCCAGTTGCAGCGGCAGCATCTTCTCCAGCACGCAGGGCACGCTCCTCAGGTCGGACCAGGCCGCAGCCAGTTCGGCGCGGGTGCGCACGCGCACCTGACCTTTACCGTCGTAGCCCATGCGAGTGGTTTTGAGAATGCCGGGCAACAGGTTGTCGGTTACGGCTTCCAGCTGTGCGGGCGTGTCGATCACCGCATACGGCGCGCAGAGCACGCCGCATTTCACAAAATGGGCTTTCTCGGCCGCGCGGTCTTGGGCAATAGCCACCGCGCTGGCGGCGGGTGCCACCAAACGGCGAGCCGCCAAAGTGGCCAAAGCTGGTGCGGGCACGTTTTCAAACTCGGTGGTGATGGCCACCGACACCGCCGCCAGTTGGGCCAGCCCCTCGGGGTCGGTGTAGGCGGTTTGGATGTGGTGGTGGCTCACGCGCCCGGCGGGGCTGTTGGCATCGGGATCCAGCACCGCGGTAAAAAAGCCCATTTGCTGCGCAGCATGCACAAACATGCGGCCCAGCTGGCCGCCGCCCATCACCCCCAGGGTGATTTCCTTGCCAGCGCCCAGTGTGGTTTCAGACGCCTGCGCCATCAGCTGGCCGATCCGGTCACTGGCAACACCATGTTGCGCGCTGCTTCGGTCTGGTCGCGGCGGAAGGCTTCCAACTCCTGGCGCATGTCCAGGTCGTTCACGCCCATCATGGCGATGGCAAACAAGGCGGCGTTGGCGGCACCAGCGGGGCCGATGGCAAAGGTGGCCACCGGAATGCCCTTGGGCATTTGCACAATGCTGTGCAGCGAATCCACGCCCGACAGCGCCTTGCTCTGCACCGGCACACCCAGCACCGGCACCGTGGTTTTGGCCGCCAGCATGCCCGGTAAATGGGCTGCGCCACCCGCACCGGCAATGATGGCCTTGAGGCCGCGGCCAGCGGCGGCCTCGGCATAAGCAAACATATCGTCGGGCATGCGGTGGGCCGAAACCACCTTGGCCTCGAAACCGATGCCAAACTGTTGGAGAATCTGCACTGCGTGCTGCATGGTGTCCCAGTCAGAACTCGAACCCATCACGACGCCAATTTGAATATTCATAAAGTGTGGGGCAGTGCATAGGCCCGCCCGCCTTGGTTGACTTGCTATTTTACGTTTTCACCCTCAAGTAGATTTCCATGATCAATGTCACGATAGAAAACTTCGACGCCGAAGTGGTTGCCGCCTCTCAAACTATTCCCGTACTTGTGGACTTTTGGGCCCCCTGGTGCGGCCCCTGCAAGGTCATTGGGCCATTGTTGGAGAAGGTGGAGGCCGAATACAACGGCCGCTTCAAGCTGGTCAAAATCGACTCCGACCAGGAGCAGCAACTCGCCCAGGCGTTTGGCATTCGCAGTATTCCTACCTGCGTGCTGATGTTTGGCGGCAAACCCGTGGATGGTTTTCAGGGGACGATTCCCGAGAGCCAAATCAAGGCCTTTTTGGACAAACACCTTCCCTCCGAGGAAGAGGTAATCGCCCAGGAAGACGCTGAAGACGCCCAAGCCCTGATCGCCGCTGGCGACCCGCAAGCGGCGTTGAACAAGCTGCACGAAGCGCTCACCATCAACCCCGGCAACGACGACGCGCGCTACGACTACGTCAAACTGCTGATCGAGTCCGACATGATCGACGACGCCGAGGCCGCGCTGGCGCCCGCACTGGCCGCCATTCCCAAACAGATCCGGTTTGAAGCATTGGGACAGTTCATTGATGCTATTAAATTCGTAGCTAATGACGCACGTGGTACGTGGGCTCCCGAGCAATTTGATACCTTAATTGCTACCAACAAGCGCGACTTTGACACCCGCTTGGCCAAGGCCCGCGTGCTGATGGTAGGTGGCGACTGGACCGCTGCCATGGACGAGCTGCTGGAAATCATCATGCGCGACAAGGCCTGGAACGCGGAAGTGCCGCGCCGCACCTTTGTGGCCATTCTAGAACTGCTCACCCCACCCAAACCCAAGGTCAATCCCGCCGATGTGGGCAAGACAGCCGGTGGCATTGAGATTGCCGGCAAAGTAGTGGCAGAGACCGATCCGCAGGCGCTGCTGGTGGCCGGTTACCGCCGCAAGCTGAGCATGGCGCTGAACTAACAGAAGCATTAAGCGGAACTTCTCCTCGCTGCTAGCATCTACCCACCATGCGTTTGTTTGTGATCATTGTCCTTATGGCCCTGCTGCCCTTGCGCGGTTGGGCGGGCGATGGCATGGCTATTCGCATGGCTATCGGTATGACCAGCAACATGGCCGCTCACCACGTTACAGCCCCGGCACAGGCACAGGCAGTCGCACCAACCCAGGTTGTCGCTAAGCATGCCGACTGTGTTGAGCACGCCAGCATGGCCACCGCACAGCCCCCCGTCAGTGGCGACCAGGTAGCGGTTGGGTCAGCCTCCCCCGACCATTGCAGCACCTGCCCCACCTGCCAAGCGTGCTTTACTGTGGGCCTGCTGATTCCCCAAATCAACCTTCCCGCGCAATTGCCCCGCACGTCTTTTCAGCAGGACCGTGCAGAGGCTGTCTTTGCCAGCGCCGACCTGGCGCACAGCCAAAAACCACCCATTTCCTGATTCACAGGCCCGTAGTGGGTCTGTACTTTGGCAAACCCGAGCCTTTAGCGGCCTCACCGCGTCTTGACGACCCATTGCCTAGCTTTTGAAGCGCTGTTCTGCCCCCGCTTCGACATTGCACCAGCGCCCAGTGCGCTCTTTCGTTTCGCTGTTTCAGGAGATTTCCATGCAACTTTGCATCCTTTTTCATCGCACTGCGCGGGCCTTGGCTCGGGTCGTTGCGCTCACTGGCACGCTAGCGCTCGCGTCCTTTGGCGCAGCGGCGCAAGGCGCTGGTTCGGTTCACATCAACACCGAGTCCACGCTGTTGGCCAGTTCGCCCGCCACACCCGTGCCCAGCGTGGAATACCGCTCGTCATTCCAAGACATCCCCAAAGGTGTTGAGACTAACGTGGTGGACTGGAAAACCTCCAACGCCACGGTGGGCCAATTCAAACGTGGGCACGCCGACCTGTTGAAATGGGAGGCCGAGCAAGGCCGCGCCAAGACCCCTGCCGTCGGCAGCAAGCCTTGATGCACCGAGCCGACACCATGCACACCCCCCAAATAGCCAGTCCCCTTCTTTGCCGTGCTCTTTTTCTCGGTGTACTGTTTGCCGGACTAGTAGCCCACGCTGCCCCCCCCCGACGGCGGCATCACCGCGCTGCAAACCAGCGTGCAAACACGTATCGTGCGCTTGGAACAAGGGCCGGGCACGCCCAGCAGCACGCCCATGCGCCTGTCGCATCCCGCGCTGGACAACA
>JBEGPS010000260.1:0-4519 GCA_041181325.1 Pseudomonadota bacterium | reverse complement strand
ACTCTGCGGGATAAACTGGACATAGATTCCTCCTTAAAATGGCTTGCGGCCTAGGTTTCAATATCTTATGCTGTATATATAAACAGTAATAAAAATTCTATGAAACCCGGCACTGTCTCTTTGCGCTCTGTCCGCCTGATGGATCAGGTTCGCGAACGCATTCGGTATCTGCACTATAGCCTGAGCACTGAGAAAACCGACCTCTACTGGATACGCTTTTTCATACGTTGACATGCGGTCAACGGACAATTGCCGCTGTTGGCTCGTTTGCTTTGTGGCACCGGTATTCACACTGTCCAAGAGTTGTTGGGGCATAGCGATGTGAGCACTACGATGATTTACACGCATGTACTCAAGGTGGCGGCGGGCGGCACAGTCAGCCCGTTGGATTCGCTAAGTGGGCAGGCGGTCTAAATGTGGCTTTCGCTGCAAACTGGGCTTAAATCAGATTCATCCAAATATGACAATTACGTTGTATTTCAGGCATAAAAAAGCCACGCAGCGCCCGTGGGCTATGCGCGGCTAGCTACTAATTTTGTAGCAGTGTGTATGGCTTACAGCACCTCAAAAATTCCCGCAGCGCCCATACCACCACCAATACACATGGTTACGCAGACACGTTTGGCACCGCGGCGTTTGCCTTCGATCAGGGCGTGACCGGTCAGGCGCTGGCCGCTCACACCGTAGGGGTGGCCCACGGCAATGGCGCCGCCGTTCACATTCAGGCGGTCGGCGGGAATGCCCAGTTTGTCGCGGCAGTACAGCACTTGCACAGCAAAGGCTTCGTTCAGTTCCCACAGGTCAATGTCGCTGACCTTCAGGCCCAAACGTGCCAGCACCTTGGGAATGGCAAACACAGGGCCAATACCCATCTCATCCGGCTCGCAGCCCGCCACCGCAAAGCCCAAAAAGCGGCCCAGCGGTTGCAGGCCCTTTTTCTCGGCCAAGGTTTCGTTCATCACCACTACCGCGCCACCGCCATCAGAAAACTGGCTGGCGTTGCCCGCGGTGACCAGGCCACCGGGCAATGCTGAGCGCAGGCCGCTGATGCCCTCTTTGGTGGTGCCTGCGCGGATGCCTTCGTCGTCGCTCACGGTCACTTGTTTGGTGGTCAGGCCCATCACCTTGTCGGCCACGCCCATGGTCACGGTAATGGGGGCAATTTCTGCAGCAAACAGGCCTGCGGCCAAGGCGGCGGTGGCACGCTGCTGGCTGGCTGCGCCGTATTCGTCCATTGCATCGCGGCCGATGTTGTAACGCTTGGCCACGTTTTCTGCGGTTTGCAGCATGTTCCAGTAGATCTCTGGCTTGTTTTTGACCAGCCAGGGGTCGGTCATCATGTGGGTGTTCATTTCTTGCTGCACGCAAGAGATGGACTCCACACCACCAGCCACGTAAATGTCGCCCTCGTTGGCAATGATGCGCTGGGCTGCCATCGCAATGGTTTGCAGGCCGGACGAGCAAAAGCGGTTCACGGTCACGCCCGAGGTGGTGATGGGCAAGCCCGCGCGCAGCGCGATCTGGCGTGCAATGTTGGCACCGGTGGCGCCTTCGGGCGATGCGCAGCCCATGATGACGTCGTCTACTTCGGCACCGTCGATGCCTGCGCGTTTCACGGCGTGTTCTACGGCGTGGCCGCCCAAGGTGGCGCCGTGGGTCATGTTGAAGGCACCCTTCCAGCTCTTGGCCAGGGGTGTGCGAGCGGTGGAAACGATTACTGCTGCGGTCATGTCATTCCTTTATAAAGAGGTTCAGTTCTTGGGTGCCTTGGCACCCTCGCTAATCAGGCGGTGATAAAAACGAATGGCATCGGCATAGTTATTGATGGCAAGACGCTCATTGGTTCCGTGAAAGCGGGGTAGGTCTTCCGGTTTGGCTACAACCGGTGAAAACTTGAATATATGGTCGCTAACGTCGCCAAAGTATTTAGAGTCTGTTCCGGCAATCATGAGTCCGGGAGCCACCAAAACACCAGGGAAGACTTCCCGTACTGTGGTGCTCAGTAGTTGGTACTGGGCTGAAGTGCTGGGTGCGACCTTACTGGGCTCGCTACCGTGATTGGGCACCACATATAGCTCGAACTTTTCCTTCGGTGCCACCTGTCCCACTTCAGCCTGAACATGCGCCATGACCGATTCCCGGGTCTCGCCGGGCAGTACCCGGAAGTTGACTGTGGCTTCCGCGATTCCCGGCAGCACATTGTCTTTGTTGCCCGCATGGGCAAGGGTTGGCGCGGTGGTGGTACGTAACATGGCATTAGTGGCTGCACCAGCTTCCAGCTGCTTTTGTACCAGCGGGCCAAACAGCCACAAATTGGACAGTGCGACTCTGCCAAATCCGCTCATCTCTGGCGCCAATGTGTCAAACATTTCTGCCGCTACTCCCCGAATACCTGCGGGAAGCTGGTTGTCGTCCAAGCGCTTGATGGCCGCACTCATCATGCCGATGGCACTGGTGCCTTTGGCGGGCGGTTGCGACGAGTGCCCGGGTGCTGTGGTGAACTTCATCACCACCGATACGTAGCCTTTTTCCGCCAGTCCAATCAGTGCCGCAGGTTTGTTGAGGCCAGGAAGTATCCCATCGGTGATCAGCAGCCCCTCGTCCAACACCATTTCCAACTGGATGTGCCGTTCTTTAAAAAGGCTGGCCGCCATAGCTGCACCTCTGGCGCCGCCCAACTCTTCGTCAGCGCCAAAGAACAGATAAATCGTGCGCTCCGGGACATAGCCTGCGGTAAGCAAGGCCTCCACCGCTTCAAGCTGAGACATCAGGTTGCCTTTGTTGTCCCACGATCCCCTGCCCCAGACATAGCCGCTTTCAATAGCGCCAGAAAATGGCTCCTGCTGCCAATTCTTTTCGGTACCAGGGGCAATTGGCACGACATCCTGGTGGGCCATTAGCATGATGGGCTTGGCATCTGGTTTGCTGCCCTTCCATGTGTACAGCAATGAAAGCTCTCCCACAAACTCACGCCCCAGCGTTGCGTGCACCTTGGGAAATCGTTGTTGTAGCAGCGTATGAAAACTCCGAAACTGATCCAGATTGGCTTTAGGGTCCTCGTAAGCAGACACGGTACGCAGGCGGACCGCCTCAGCCAGACGTGTGGCAACAGCGGCCTGATCCAGTTCCAACTTCGGCAACGGCGCAACTTCCAGTTGCCTGGAACCTTTACGCAAGGTATTGGCTGTCACGACAAGCCCCAGTGCCAGCAACAAGAACAGAAGTCCCAACGCAAACTTCTTCAACATGGTTCAGCCTTTCCCCGTTGTTCAGGCCATCAATTAAACGTTTTTCCGTCAGCTACCAGACGCTGCAGCAGCGGCGCGGGTTGCCAGAACGCAGCATCGTCCAGCGGGTTCTGGGCAAAGCGATTCATGGCCTGCACCACGTTGAACAGGCCCACCTGGTCGGCGTAGTTCATGGGGCCGCCGCGGTAGGCGGGGAAGCCGTAGCCGAAGATGTAGACGATGTCGATATCGCTGGCCTTGTTGGCAATGCCCTCTTCCACAATGTGGGCGGCTTCGTTCACTAGGCTGAACACCAGGCGCTGCACAATTTCTTCGTCCGAAATTTTGCGTGGGGTGATGCCCAGCGCCTTGCGGTGCGCTTCAATCATGGCGACCACTTCGGCATTGGGAATGGCGTCGCGTTTGCCCGGCACATAGTCGTACCAGCCCGCACCAGTCTTCTGGCCGAAGCGGCCTTTTTCGCACAACAGGTCAGCGGTTTTGCTGTACTTCATGTTGGGCTTTTCGCTGTAGCGGCGCTTGCGGATGGCCCAGCCGATGTCGTTGCCTGCCAAGTCGCCCATGCGAAACGGGCCCATGGCCATGCCAAATTTTTCCATGGCCTTGTCTACCTGCGCGGGGGTGCAGCCTTCGTCCAACAAAAAGCCACCTTGGCGGCCATATTGCTCGATCATGCGGTTGCCAATAAAGCCGTCGCACACGCCAGACACCACGGCGGTTTTTTTGATCTTCTTGGCAACCGTCATCACGGTGGCCATCACGTCTTTGGCGGTTTTGGCACCGCGCACCACTTCCAGCAGCTTCATGACATTGGCAGGGCTGAAGAAATGCAGGCCCACCACGTCTTCGGGGCGCTTGGTGAAAGAGGCAATCTTGTCCACGTCCAATGTGGACGTGTTAGACGCCAGAATGGCACCAGGCTTCATCACGCGGTCCAGCTCTTTGAACACGGCTTCTTTCACGCCGATTTCTTCAAACACTGCCTCGATCACCAGGTCGGCACCGGTCAGGTCGTCGTAGCTCAAAGTTGTGGTTAAGAGCGCCATGCGCTGCTCGTATTTGTCCTGCTTGAGCTTCTTTTTAGCAACCTGTGCTTCGTAGTTTTTGCGGATGGTGGCAATGCCACGGTCCAATGCGTCTTGCTTCATTTCCAGCATCTTGACCGGAATGCCGGCGTTCAAGAAGTTCATGGCAATACCGCCGCCCATGGTGCCTGCACCAATGACTGCTATAGAGTTAATAGCGCGCTGCGCAGTATCGGCGGGGACGTC
>JBEGPS010000259.1:0-25752 GCA_041181325.1 Pseudomonadota bacterium | reverse complement strand
TTGGAGATAGACCACGGCAATGATCTGATTACGCGCTATGCACACGCTTCAAGGGTCTATGTAAAAAAGGGCGATCTCATAAAGCGCGGGCAACGAATTGCTGATGTAGGTACGACTGGCCGCTCAACAGGGCCCCACCTTCATTTTGAGGTGCTGGTTCAAGGTGTCCCACAGGATCCTCAAAAGTTTCTTAATGCTGGCCATTCAGTCGCCGTCGCTCAAGGGGCCATAAAAAAATAGGTTTTCTCTGGGTGTTTTCGTGTTGGTGCTGCCGCGTCAAGAAGGACCATCGCGCGACGCTAAAATGAATGGTTTAGTTTTCCATTGAAGCGCATATCGTTTTGCGGTTGCATTTTGATGGAACGCCCCCATTTCACCTTGATTAGAAAAAGGACTGAGCTGCTCTGTTCTCCAATAGTGGAGTGCAGGCCAGTCTTGCATTCATGGCCATCAATATCCTTACCAAAATCTTCGGCAGCCGCAATGACCGCTTGCTAAAGCAATACCGTTCCGTGGTGAATCGCATTAATGCCATGGAGCCACAGTTCGAGCAACTGAGCGATGAAGGTTTACGCGCAAAGACTCAAGAGTTCAAAGACCGTGTGACTCAGGGGGAAACGCTGGATTCCATATTGCCAGAAGCGTTTGCGGTAGTTCGAGAGGGCTCAAAACGCATCATGAAGATGCGTCATTTTGACGTTCAGTTGCTCGGTGGCATGTCATTGCACAATGGCAAAATTTCGGAAATGCGTACGGGTGAAGGTAAGACACTAACGGCAACTTTGCCGGTGTACCTTAATGCTTTGTCTGGTAAAGGTGTTCACGTAGTTACCGTGAATGACTACCTCGCAAGTCGTGATGCTAAGTGGATGGGACGCTTGTACAACTTCTTGGGCCTCACAGTTGGCATCAATTTGCCACAGGCGCCAAGAGAAGACAAGCAAGCAGCCTATGCCGCCGACATCACTTACGGTACCAACAACGAATACGGTTTTGACTACCTTCGTGACAACATGGTTTACGAAGTTGCAGACCGCGTACAGCGCGGCCTGAACTTCGCCATTGTTGATGAAGTGGATTCCATTCTCATTGATGAAGCGCGCACGCCATTGATTATCAGTGGCCAGGCTGAAGACCACACAGACCTCTACATTGCAATTAACAAGGCCATTCCTGGTTTGGTGAAGCAAGAAGGTGAGGCCGATCCGCGCACTGGCGAAGGTGTAATCAAGCCAGGTGACTTTACCCTCGACGAAAAAACCCATCAGGTTTTCCTGACTGAGCAAGGTCACGAGAGTGCGGAGAAAATTTTTGCTGACATGGGATTGATCCCACCTGGTTCTTCGCTGTATGACCCAGCCAACATCACGCTGATGCACCATTTGTATGCCGCTTTGCGTGCCAACCATTTGTACCACCGTGATCAGCACTACGTGGTGCAAGAAGGTGAGATCGTCATCGTCGATGAGTTCACTGGTCGCCTGATGACCGGTCGACGTTGGAGTGACGGGTTACATCAGGCGGTTGAAGCCAAAGAGGGCGTTCAAATACAGGCAGAGAATCAGACTCTGGCTTCGATCACTTTCCAGAATTACTTCCGCTTGTACGGAAGGTTGTCGGGCATGACCGGTACGGCCGACACCGAGGCCTATGAGTTTCAGGAAATTTACGGGCTTGAGACCGTCGTCATCCCTCCCAACCGCATCAGCCGCCGGGAAGATCAGCTAGACAGGGTTTACAAAACCACACGCGAAAAATACGAAGCGGCCATTAAAGATATTCGCGAATGCTATGAACGTGGTCAGCCTGTCTTGGTAGGCACGACGTCGATTGAAAATTCAGAAATCATCGCGCAGCTTCTCGACAAGGAGAAGCTTCCGCATCAAGTGCTCAACGCCAAGCAACACGCCCGCGAAGCAGATATCGTTGCCCAAGCCGGCCGCACGAAGATGATCACTATCGCGACGAATATGGCAGGCCGTGGTACCGACATTGTGCTGGGCGGCAATATGGAAAAAGCCATGCAAGCCGTGTCTAGTGATGAAACTCTGGACGAAGTTGCAAAGAATGCCAAAGCAGAGGAGTTGCACGCCCAGTGGGTGAAAGACCACGAATACGTGAAGTCTTTGGGGGGCTTGCGCATTATTGCTACAGAGCGCCACGAATCTCGCCGCATTGACAACCAATTGCGTGGTCGTTCTGGTCGCCAGGGTGATCCTGGGTCATCGCGGTTTTATTTGAGTCTGGACGACTCGCTGATGCGCATCTTCGCGGGTGACAGGGTGAAGTCGATCATGGAACGCTTGAAGATGCCGGACGGCGAAGCTATTGAAGCGAGCATCGTTACCCGGAGTATTGAAAGCGCTCAGCGCAAGGTTGAGGCCCGGAACTTTGACATGCGCAAGCAATTGCTGGAGTACGACGATGTATCAAACGACCAGCGCAAGGTGATTTACCAGCAGCGCAATGCGATTTTGGATGCGTCGGATTTGAGTGCCCAGATTACGTCGCTGCGTGAAGGTTGCTTCCATGACTTGGTGCGTCAATACGTGCCTGAAGAGTCGGTGGAAGAGCAATGGGACATTACAACTTTACAAAAAGCGCTGTCAGACGACTGGCAACTTGATTTAGCCTTACAAAAGCAGGTCAGCGAAGCCAGTGCAATTACCGACGGCGAGTTGCTGACTACCGTGACGCAAGCTGCCAACGCCTATTTCCAGGTCAAGGTTGATTTGGTGGGCGAGGCGAACTTTACCCAGTTTGAGCGCATGGTGCTTTTGCAAAGCATTGATAGCCATTGGCGTGACCACCTTAGCGCACTGGATTATTTGCGTCAAGGCATTCACCTGCGCGGCTACGCGCAAAAACAACCTAAGCAAGAGTACAAACGCGAAGCATTTGAGCTGTTTGGACAGCTGTTGGACTCCGTTAAAAACGAAGTCACTAAAACGCTGATGACCGTCAAGATTCAAAGTAGTGAGCAGTTGGATCAAGCAGCTGATGCCATGGAGACACGCGCAGAAAGTATTGCGAATGTGACCTACAGTGCGCCCACCGAAACGGGTGAGGTCGAAACTACCCTCGACAAGGATACGGCACGTGGTGCCTTGGGTGCAGCCGCTCTGGCCGCCGAAGTGCCTCGAGTGGGCCGAAACGATGCGTGTCCTTGCGGCAGCGGTAAGAAATACAAGCACTGCCACGGTAAGTTGGCCTAAGGAGCACCCATATGCCCGTAAACCTTCCTCTGCCTGATCCATCGACGTTGTTTCCTATTGATGGTGTGCGTATCGGGGTTACTGAGGCCGGCATTCGCAAAGTCGGACGCAAAGATTTGTCCGTGGTGATCATTGATGCGGGTGCCAGTGTTTCGGGTGTTTTCACCAGTAATCGATTTTGTGCTGCTCCGGTGCAGATGTGTCGCGACCATTTGTCTTCCGATCAAGGCATTCGTGCCATGTTGATCAACACCGGTAACGCCAATGCTGGTACGGGGGCCGACGGTTTGGCGCGTGCTCGCAGCACTTGCGAGGCTTTAGCGCAGCGCTTGAAAATTTCAGTTGCGCAAATTTTGCCGTTTTCTACCGGCGTGATCATGGAGCCTTTGCCTCATGAGCGTGTGATTGCGGGGTTGGATGCCGCTATCGCTGATGCCAAGCCCACCAATTGGGGCAAAGCAGCTGAAGGCATCATGACCACCGACACCGTGCCCAAGGCGTTCGGAGCGCAGGTGGACATTGGCGGTACGACGATTAGCATTACCGGAATCAGCAAGGGTGCGGGCATGATTCGCCCCAACATGGCCACCATGCTCGGTTTCATCGCAACCGATGCATGTGTGGACCAATCGCTCATGAAGCAGCTGTCGTTGGAGTTGGCAGAAGGCTCATTCAACAGGGTGACGGTCGACGGCGACACTTCCACCAATGATTCGCTGGTTGTTATTGCTACCAACAAGGCTGGCAACAACAAGATTGCTTCGTTAAACAGCCCAGAAGGAAAAGCGCTTAAGGACGCAATGCTTGCCGTAGCCCGCAAATTGGCCCAAGCGATTGTTCGCGATGGCGAAGGCGCTACCAAATTTATTACTGTGAAAGTAGAGGGCGGCGCGACTCCAGAAGAATGCCGCAAAGTGGCCTACGCGATTGCGCATTCTCCTTTAGTGAAGACCGCTTTCTTTGCGAGTGACCCCAATTTAGGCCGTATTCTGGCGGCTGTGGGATATGCCGGCATTGCTGATCTGGATCAGACGCTGATTGAATTGCACCTGGACGACGTGCATGTTGTGACCTTGGGTGGTCGCAATCCCGCCTACCGGGAGGAAGATGGTCAGCGTGTCATGAAGCAGAGCGAAATTACGGTGCGTGTGGGCTTGGGGCGCGGCGAAGCGGCCGAGACCGTTTGGACCTGCGATTTCAGCCACGAATACGTCACTATCAATGCCGATTACCGCTCCTGATTTAGCCCTCACTATGAATGATCAATTCGTTCAGTTTCTTGCGCGTGCAGAACTGTTCATGGCGCGTGTGGAGGCATCTTTGCCCCAAGGACTAGAGCTGCCTGACTGGAGTGCTTCGATCGCATTTCGCTACCGCAGACGTAATACGGGGCGTGGTGTGATTTCTGCCGTGCGCCACATTGGCGCAATGGCGTTGGACGATCTCAAAGAAATCGACCAACAAAAGGAAAAAATTCAACGCAATACAGCCCAATTTGTCGGCGGGCTGCCCGCAAACAATGTGCTGCTGACAGGCGCACGGGGTACTGGCAAGTCGTCATTGATTCGCGCCTGCTTACACACTTACGCACCCCAAGGTTTGCGCTTGATTGAGGTGGACAAAGCGGATTTGGTTGATTTGCCCGATATTGTTGAGGCGGTGGCACCACGGCCTGAAAAATTCATTGTGTTCTGTGATGACCTGAGCTTTGATGATGGCGAGCCGGGCTATAAGGCATTGAAATCGGTTCTGGATGGTTCGGTGGCGGCTGCTACGCCCAATGTGCTCATTTACGCCACCAGCAATCGACGGCACTTGTTGCCAGAATACATGTCGGAGAACCTGACCTACACCCACACCGAAGACGGTGAAGTACACCCTGGTGAAGGCGTGGAGGAAAAGATTTCTTTGTCAGAACGCTTTGGCCTGTGGGTGAGCTTCTATCCCTTTAATCAAGAAGAATACTTGCAGATTGCAGCCCAGTGGATGGCTTCGTTGGGGGTTGCACGGGCCGCTATCGATGCAGCGCGGCCTGAGGCCTTGGTATGGGCGCTGGAGCGTGGTTCGCGAAGCGGCCGCGTTGCGCTGCAATTCGCCCGTGACTTTGCGGGTCGCCAGAATCAAACGCTATGACAGGCCCACTGGTGGCTGATGCGCACGCCCAGCGTATCGGTGGCGTTGATCGTGCTGTCGTAGAAGTCGCGGTGGGGGTGTTGGTTCGCCAGGATGGCGCTTTCTTGTTGACCTCTCGCCCAGAAGGTAAGCCTTATGCAGGCTATTGGGAGTTTCCGGGCGGGAAGCTCGAAGCCAGTGAGTCGGTGGAGCAGGCCTTGCGCCGCGAGCTACAAGAAGAGCTGGGGATCGACATTGGCGAAGCGCAGCCTTGGAAAACCGAGATGATTGACTACCCGCATGCGCTGGTTCGACTGCATTTTTGCAAAGTATTCCAGTGGATTGGAGAATTGCAAATGCGGGAAGCTCAGACTTTTTCTTGGCAGAATTTGCCGGTGCAGGTGGGGCCTGTTTTGCCCGGCACCATACCCGTTTTGGACTGGTTTGCAGCGGAAAGAAATTTTATAGGCGCTACATATTTAATAGCTGGTCACGCATAGTCCACGCGGCTAGCGTTGCTTCTTGCTATTTATTGAAGCTTGGCATCACCAAAAGGCTGGTCGTCTGGCGGTGCTTCGGTCGGAAGCCGGAAGGACTCACTGGCCCACGCCCCAAAATCCATATTTTTGCAGCGTTCGCTACAAAACGGGCGGTAGAGGTTGGATACGGCGTAGAGGCTATCGCCTGCACAGGCAGGGCAACGAACAATCTTGGGTTCCATAGTGACAGTGGCTTGCGGAGATCTCAATTTAAGAGCACAGCGTCATCTCGAATGCACCATCTTCGTTGCTGGCGTGCAGACGGTCGTCGGATTCGTGGCGCATCAGGCGAATAGAGATCATCAAGCGATTGCCGCTGATTTCTGGAATCAATTCCAGCTGCGGATCCAATGCTAGTCGCAGTAGCTGAAACGTGCGCCCCTGAGGTAGATTTTGTTGAAACTGTCCTGACACAGCAACGACTTTTTGTGGAGAGCCTGAATCGCGCAGCATCTTGAGCAATAGTTGAATGGACTCTGCCAGTGGCGCCAACGTGGCAGCCCAGCGGAGTAAATCTGCCCGTCTCGTAGTAACGCTTCTGTGCTGCCATGCGAAGTAGGCAGGTAGATCAAACTCGCAGGTTCCCCCGGGGATTCCAATGCGACTGCGGATGCTCATCAACCAGTCATTTTCAGTCAATGACTGCCCAGCTTTGCCAGGCAGTGCGTGAATCGCATTGGAGCCGTAGTCGAGTTGAGAAATAATTTTATCGAGCACTGCTTCTGAAATGGCAGGGTTACCCCGGTAGCCGTTGAGCAGTTGTTTTTGCTTCTCTAAATCTTTCAATACGTCTGACTTTAGATCGGCACGGGCACCTACATCCATGACCTCAAAGATCGTTGCTAGCGCGAAGTGGTGGTCGAGTGGATCTTCGCGGGACATCAAAGTGCCCAGACGCAAGAACAGTTGTTCCAAACGCAGGTAAGTGCGAATGCGCTCGTTGAAGGGGTATTCGTAAAGGATCACGCTGGTATTTCCGGTGGCCGAATCATAGCCCGAACTGTGGCACCAATTCAGCCACTTGCATGGCCAATGAACCCAAGTCAATGCCATCGTTAAAAAGCACAACATCAGCAGCAGCAAGCCGTTTGTTGCGCGTGGCTTGGGCGCCCATGATTTGAAGAACTTGATGCTCCGCAAGCGCACTTCGCTGTACAACTCGAGCAATTTGAGTCGCTGGTAAACAATCTACGACCAAAACACGATCTAAGCGTTGGCGCCAACGAGGAGACTCCACCAGCAATGGAAGATCGAAAACAATGCACTTGGCACCGTTGCTTTGAGCGGATTGTGTTTGAGCTGTGATAGCTTGCCCCACTAATGGATGAATGATCTCTTCAATGCACAGCTTGGCGGTGGGGTCAGAAAAGACGCGTTTGCGCATGGCCTCGCGGTCCAGCGCGCCGTCGTTTGTAATCATGTCAGAGCCGAATATTTCACGAATCGCCCCAATAGCCGCGCCACCTGGAGCCGTAGTTGCTCGGGAGATAGCATCTGCATCGATGACGCATGCTCCATGGGCCGCCAACAACGCTGCAACCGTACTCTTGCCACTGCCAATACCGCCTGTTAGGCCCAGGTGCAATGCCTCCATGGCTAAAGCCCCACCATTAGGCGCAATACTGATGGTCCAAAAATAAGGGCGCTAAAGCCAGCACCCGCCAAGAACGGCCCGAACGGAACATAGCCACCTTCGCGAAGCTGGCTATTCATTTTCAGAACGAGCCCGACTGCTGCACCGATGACTGAGGCAATCAAAATAATTGGGATCAAGGTTTGCCAACCAAACCAGGCACCTAACGCGGCAAACAGTTTGAAATCCCCATAGCCCATACCATCCTTACCCGTGATGAGCTTAAACGCCCAGTAGATCAGCCAAAGCGACATATATCCCGCAACCGCACCCCAAAGAGATGCCTGCAAAGAAACCGGTATCCATTGAAGTGCTGCCGAGATCAGCCCCAGCCACAGCAAGGGTAGCGTGAGGTCATCGGGCAGTAGCGTGGTATCCCAGTCAATCAATGCCAGAGTCAACAGACATGCCGAAAATACGCAGGCCACGTAACCAGCCATGGTTGCGCCCCATTGCCAAATGCAAAAGAAAAATAGACCACCGGTTACGAGTTCCACCAGCGGGTATCGAGCGCTAATCGGTGCTTTGCAGCTGGAGCACACACCGCGCAATGCCATGTAGCTCAGCACAGGGATGTTTTCGTACCAATGGATGTGGTGCCCGCAATGGGGACATCGTGACCTAGGCACCATCAAATTGAATGATTCTGCTACGGCTGATTCTTTACCCGATAGCTCGGCACATTCACGCTCCCATTGACGTTCCATCATCTTGGGTAACCGGTGCACCACGACATTGAGAAAGCTTCCTATCAAAAGCCCCAAAATACCGATTAGGCTTGCGTCTAACCACAGAACGCCGCTGAGCATTAAACGACCTGGCCCAATTTGAAAATTGGCAAGTACATGGCGACCACAATACCGCCAATTACCGAGCCCAAAATCACAATAATGATGGGTTCCATCAGGCTGGAGATTCCTGCGACCATGTCGTCAACTTCTGCTTCGTAAAAGTCGGCGGCTTTGCCCAACATATGGTCAATGGACCCCGATTCTTCGCCAATGGCACACATTTGTAGCACCATAGAAGGAAATAGGTTCGCATTGGTCATGGCTTGCGTTAAAGCAGTGCCTGTCGAAACTTCCTGTTGTATTTTGGTGGTCGCAGTCTCATAAACGATATTGCCAGCAGCACCACCAACTGAGTCCAGTGCTTCAACCAATGGCACGCCGGCTGCAAACATGGTGGATAGAGTTCGCGTCCAACGAGCGATGCATGACTTGTCCACCAGTACCCCGAAGATAGGTAGTTTCAGCATCAGCCGGTCCATGAAGGCCTGCACTTGGGCGTTTCTCCTCCATGCTTGCAGGAAGAAATACACGCCACCGCCGATGCCACCAAAAATCAAATACCAATAGCTGATAAAAATTTCGCTCATCGCAATAACCAGCAGTGTTGGCGCAGGTAGCTCACCACCGAAGGAAGAGAACACAGATTTAAATGATGGGATCACAAAAATCATAATCACCGAAACAACAACAAAGGCAACAATCAGCACAGTGATGGGGTACATCAATGCCGATTTAATCTTTGACTTAATTGCTTCGGTCTTTTCCATATAGACCGCTAGTCGGTCTAGGAGCTGATCCAATATGCCAGCGGTTTCTCCAGCTTCGACTAAATTGCAATACAGGTTGTCAAAGTACAGTGGGTATTTGCGAAATGCAGCGCTCAGCGATGTTCCGGTTTCCACGTCAGACCTGATGTCACTCAGCAATTTAGTCACACTAGGATTTGGATTACCCCGCCCAACAATATCAAATGCTTGCAGAAGTGGTACCCCGGCTTTCATCATCGTGGCGAGCTGACGTGTAAATATGGCCATGTCCTTCGGCTTGATGGACTTGCCTGAACTCATACGGCGTTTTTTGATCTTGGTGGGTGTCACACCTTGGCGCCGTAGCGCCGATTTCACCTGGTTTTCACCAGCTGCCCGCATTTCACCGCGAACTTGTTTGTCATTACGGTCCTTGCCTTCCCACTCAAAAACAACTTCTTTGATGGGTGCAGATTTTGCTGATGTAGCCATAAGGTCCCTTGCGTTGCGCTTTATTCGTTGGTCACTGCAAGTACTTCTTCCAGCGACGTAAGACCCTGTTTCACTTTCGCTAGCCCTGATTGCCGTAAAGAACGAACACCTTCTTTTTCAGATTGTTCTGCAATATCCAAGGCGCTGCCATCTCGCAAAATAATACGCTGAATCTCTTCCGTGATTGGCATGACCTGATAGATGCCGACGCGCCCTTTGTATCCCATGTTGCACATAGAGCAACCTACTGGGTGGTAGGGCTTCCAAGTGCCATCAATGTCCGAAGCCTCAAATCCGGCCTCTATCAATGCTTCATTTGGAATGTCTATGGGCTTTTTGCAATTAGCACATAGTCTGCGGGCAAGTCGTTGCGCAGAAATTAAAATAATGCTGGACGCAATGTTAAACGGCGCAATTCCCATATTGCGCAAACGTGTCAGCGTAGATGGAGCGTCGTTGGTATGGGTGGTAGACAGCACCAAGTGTCCGGTTTGTGCAGCTTTTATTGAAATATCCGCCGTTTCAAGATCGCGAATTTCCCCCACCATAATGATGTCGGGATCTTGTCGTAGGAATGACTTAAGCGCAACAGCAAACGTCAACCCAGCCTTTTCATTTACGTTGACTTGATTAACCCCTGGCAAATTGATTTCCGAGGGGTCTTCTGCAGTTGCAATATTCACTCCGGGTTGATTAAGTAAATTCAAGCAAGTGTATAGAGACACAGTCTTACCCGACCCAGTTGGGCCGGTGACCAAAATCATGCCATAGGGGCGTGCGATGGCCTTAAGTAGCCGTTCCTTTTCCACCGGGTCATATCCCAGTGCGTCAATGCCAAGTCTTGCGCTGCTTGGATCCAAAATTCGGATAACTATCTTCTCACCGAAAAGCGTTGGGAGTGTGCTTACGCGAAAGTCGATTACTTTGTCTGCACCTACCTTCAGTTTCATTCGGCCGTCTTGCGGAATCCGTTTCTCTGAAATGTCCATCCGCGAAATCACTTTAATGCGCGACGCGAGCTTTTCTTTAATTGCTATGGGAGGACTCGCTATTTCGCGCAATTGCCCGTCTATGCGAAAGCGCACTCGATAGGTGTGCTCATAAGGCTCGAAGTGAAGGTCTGATGCACGCATACTGAATGCGTCCATCAACATCTTGTGCAAGAAGCGCACAACCGGAGCATCTTCTACTTCGGCTGCGTTCGCCTGAGGTGCCTCAGCAGCTGTATCTGTCGCGTTTTCGTCAAATTCGAAATCACCGCCGATGATTTCTTCCATTGCCTCTGATGCGGTGACGGCGGTTGCGTTCACCATTTTGGACAATTTATCGAATTCGGCAATGATCCAGTCCACACCCATTTGGGTGGCGAATTTGATCTTTTCGGCCGCTCTTTGGTCCGATGGATCCGCAGTTGCTACCAGCAATCGGTTGTTGCGCTTGCTCAGGACAACAAGTCGAAAATCCTGGCAAATTTTGCTGTCTAGAAGACCTTTTGGAAGTCGTTGTGCGTCTATGGCATCTAAGTCAACGAGCGGTGCTCCGTAGGCAACAGACAAAATTTGTGCCATGTCTGTAGGTGTGACAGCCCCAACCCCAACCAACTCGGCAACAAAACTAGTTTTGCTGGCACTTGATTTTCGATAAAGTTCTTCTGCTGATTTTTGTTCTAATTTGCCGGCCGCGACCAACGCCCTACCGATGCCTGGCAGTGCAATGGCGGTGGGATCTGTTGCGAATGAATCAGTGGCGGCCATGTGTTCCTAAGCATAATCGACTAACTGTGTTGAACACCATCATTGGTGTCAGCGCAGACCCAAAGTTTAAATCAGACAGTGTCGATTTGTCAGGCCGTGATGACGCCAGGCAAATGATTGTCATTGCGCATTCCTAACAAAAAGTTGTGTTCTGTCCCTTTGTGATGCGCAAGCCCGGCTATCGGAACAAACAATCAGTGATCTCTGTCGAGCAATCGCGATGCTAATTCAATCAGGCATGTACGGTGGTCGCCGGTAGGCAGGCGCTGCGCCGCATTGATGGCGCGTTGGGCTTCGTTTCTGGCCGCCTCGCGGGCGACCTCCAGTGCTCCTGTGTTTTTGACAATGCGCACCACCTCATCGAGTTTGCCTACTTCACCGTTCTCAATTGCTTGCTGGATGATGAGACGCTCCTGGTCCGAGCCACGTTGCATGGCAGCAATCAACGGCAAGGTGGCTTTACCCTCACGTAAGTCGTCGCCCAGATTTTTCCCCAACAGCTGTGCGTCACCTGCGTAATCCAAGACATCGTCAATGACTTGAAACGCTGTACCTAAAGCTTGACCATACTCGGCGCACGCTTCCTCATGAACATGTGACGCACCCGACAATATGGCGCCAACTCGAGCGCTGGCTTCAAATAGCTTCGCTGTTTTAGATCGAATTACCTCTAAATACCCAGCCTCATCCAGTGCAGCGTTGTGCATATTCATGAGTTGCATCACCTCCCCCTCAGCGATCACATTGGTGGCGTCGGCCAATATTTGCATGATGCGCATGCTTTGAGCCTCCACCATCATTTGAAAGGCGCGAGAGTATAAAAAATCGCCGACCAACACGCTGGCAGGATTACCAAATTTGGCGTTCGCGGTTGCGTTGCCTCG
This sequence comes from Pseudomonadota bacterium, assembly GCA_041181325.1. Lineage (GTDB taxonomy): Bacteria > Pseudomonadota > Gammaproteobacteria > Burkholderiales > Burkholderiaceae_C > Allorhodoferax. The sequence continues at coordinate 13,586 of JBEGPS010000259.1, read as the reverse complement.
GCGCAGCATAGACTCATCCACCACATCATCGTGCAGTAGCGTGGCGGTGTGGATGAATTCAACTACAGCAGCCATGTTGAAACGTTGGCTGCCATTAAAGCCCAAGGAACCGCAACATAGCAAAAGTAACGCAGGGCGCAGACGCTTACCGCCAGCTGCAATGATGTACTGGGAAACACCGGCAACCAACGGTACGTCAGAATCAAGTCGTTTTGCTATGACCAAGTCAACTTGGCGCATATCCGCTTCAATAATGGTAAGCCCAGTGGGCGAGGCGTTGGATGTGGCTTGCAAGACGGTGCACCGATCAAATAGTGCCCAATTATAGGAAGCTTAAGACGCAGCTTGCGTAGGCCTGTGCCAAGTTGCGTCCCCCATGTGCTTGCATGCTATACTCTTGGGCTCTGCGGAAATTCTTCCATAGAGTCATACCTGCTGGTGTTGAGCCAGTGGGGTCAAGTTAAAGAGGTCAACATGTACGCGGTCATAAAAACCGGCGGTAAGCAATATCGCGTTGCTGCCGGCGAAAAAATTAAAGTAGAACAGATTGCTGCGGACGTAGGTCAAGAGATTGTGATCGACCAGGTTCTGGCTGTCGGAAACGGCGCTGAATTAAAGGTCGGCACACCCTTGGTGTCCGGTGCGACCGTTACGGTCACAGTAATTTCTCACGGCAAGCACGATAAAGTGCGCATTTTCAAAATGCGTCGTCGTAAGCACTATCAGAAACGTCAAGGGCACCGCCAGCAGTTCACTGAACTGCAAATCGGCGCTATTGCTGCATAAGGGGCATAGGTCATGGCACAGAAAAAAGGCGGCGGCTCTACGCGAAACGGGCGCGATTCCAAGCCCAAAATGCTCGGTGTAAAAGCCTTCGGCGGTGAGTTGATCAGCGCTGGCTCTATCATCGTTCGTCAACGCGGTACTAAATTCCACGCTGGCAATGGTGTTGGAATGGGTGTGGATCACACTTTGTTTGCACTGGTAGACGGCCACGTGTCGTTTGCGGTCAAGGGCGCTTTGAATAAGCACACCGTGAGCATCACTGCTGCAGTCTAAGCGGCAGCAAGCTCACCTTAAAAACCCTGCGCTACAACAGCGCGGGGTTTTTGTTTTTAGCCTACTTTTCAGCCCACAGTGGGTTGTCTTTTGAGAAAATAGCCACCATGAAGTTCGTTGACGAAGCCTATATCGACATCTCTGCTGGAGATGGTGGGGCGGGCTGCGTCTCGTTCCGGCATGAAAAGTACAAAGAATTTGGCGGTCCCAATGGTGGTGATGGCGGCCGTGGTGGTCACGTGTTTGCGGTGGCAGACTCTAATCTGAATACGCTGGTCGATTTCCGCTTTGCGCGCCGTTATGACGCTAAACGTGGCGAGCACGGTATGGGTTCCGATATGTTTGGCGCTGCTGGTGACGACATTACACTCAAAATGCCGGTCGGTACCATCATTACGGATGCTGAAACGGGCGAGGTGTTGTTTGAGCTGTTGGTGCCCGGTGATGTGATCACCATTGCAAAAGGCGGCGACGGTGGCTTTGGTAACCTGCGTTTTAAGAGCGCTATCAATCGCGCTCCGCGCCAAAAAACGCCCGGTTGGCCCGGCGAAAAGCGCAATTTGAAGCTTGAACTCAAAGTGCTGGCCGATGTAGGTTTGCTGGGCATGCCCAATGCGGGCAAGTCCACTTTGATTACCGCCATTTCCAACGCACGCCCGCGCATTGCCGATTATCCATTCACCACCTTGCACCCTAATTTGGGCGTGGTGCGTGTTGGGCCCGAACAAAGTTTTGTGGTGGCTGACTTGCCCGGACTGATTGAAGGCGCGTCAGAAGGCGCTGGTTTAGGGCATTTGTTTCTGCGCCACCTGCAGCGCACCCGGCTGCTGCTGCATGTGGTTGACATGGCCCCGTTTGACGACGCCATTGACACCGTTGCGCAGGCCAAAGCCATTGTCAACGAGCTCAAAAAATACGACGAGGCGCTTTTTAAGAAGCCGCGTTGGCTGGTGCTCAATAAGCTCGACATGGTGCCAAAAGATGAGCGCGAGGCCTTGATCAAAGACTTTGTCAAACGGTTCAAATACAAAGGGCCGATTTTTGAAATTTCTGCGCTCACGCGCGAGGGCTGTGAGCCCATGATCAAAGAAATCTACAAGCACATCAAAGCACAACAGGTTGCAGAGCAGCCCCATGTGGAAGTTGACCCGCGTTTTACACCGGGATCTCAAGATTCCAGCGATACACCCATCTGATTTGCTATCAATAGCATAGCTTCTTACGCACGTTTATCAAGGGCTAGAGACCGAAATGACTCTGAAATTCAGTTCTCCCGTCTTGCGTGATGCGCGCCGTGTGGTGGTCAAGGTGGGGTCTAGTTTGGTGACTAACGACGGACGTGGCCTGGACGAACAGGCCATTGGCGAGTGGTGCAGGCAACTCGCTCACCTTATTCGTGAAGGCCGCGAGGTCATCATGGTGTCTAGCGGGGCCATTGCAGAGGGCATGAAACGCTTGGGGTGGACCACGCGCCCCACTGCAATTCAAGAATTGCAAGCTGCCGCTGCCGTCGGCCAAATGGGCTTGGCGCAGATGTACGAGACCAAATTGCGCGCCAATGAATTGGGTAGCGCGCAGGTGCTTCTGACGCATGCCGATTTGGCGGACCGTGAACGCTATCTCAATGCGCGTTCTACGCTTCTGACGTTGCTGAAATTAGGCGTCGTGCCTGTTATCAATGAAAATGACACGGTTGTAAACGACGAAATCAAATTTGGGGACAACGACACCCTTGGTGCGTTGGTCGCCAATTTGGTAGAGGCCGATGCACTTGTGATTTTGACCGACCAAAAAGGCCTATTTACGGCAGACCCTCGTAAAGATCCCGCTGCAGAGTTTGTGCGTGAGGCTAAAGCCGGTGATGCTGCGCTCGAACTCATGGCAGGCGGTGCAGGATCTAGTATTGGGCGGGGCGGTATGTTGACCAAAATTTTGGCCGCCAAGCGGGCTGCGGGCTCTGGTGCTTCTACTGTGATTGCCTGGGGACGCGAACCTGATGCGCTGATCCGTTTGATTCAAGGTGATGCCATTGGCACGCTTTTGGTTGCACAAACGCAAAAGAACCAGGCCCGCAAACAATGGATGGCCGACCACCTGCAAATGCGTGGCGCTGTGGTGGTGGACGACGGTGCAGCAACCAAGGTGCGCGTAGAAGGCAAAAGTCTGCTCCCTATTGGCATGCTGTCCGTGGAGGGCGATTTTTCGCGTGGTGATGTGATTGCGGTGCGCGATAGCAGTGGGGTAGAAATAGCCCGCGGCCTGGCCAATTACGCCAGTGCCGAAGCACGACTGCTGTGCCGCAAACCCTCCAGTGAATTCGAGAAGCTTTTGGGCTACGCCGCCGAGCCTGAGATGCTGCACCGAGACAACCTGGTGCTGACCCGCTAAAACTTCTGCTCACGCACCTGACCGATTGTTTTCATTTTCAGCGCAGCGATGATCTCCGCTTGGCTGGTCGCTAAGCGGTTGATACATCCGCCCTGACGGGCAAACGCTTGAGCATGCTTGGAAGGCATGTTGTCGCTCACGGCTTTCCACTGCGGATCACTGACCGGTGACCAGGTACCTGATGAAGACCAACGCGCATAGGTTTTTACTTCGTCTGTAATGCAGTGAATGCCCTCGTATGCTGCATTGACGGAACCGGACGCATTGGTCATGACAACAACATAACGCACCACTCCGTCCATACCCACCGCAATGGTGTTGGGGGCAATGCCAACTTTCAGGCTCACATGCGGAGGCATGTCAATCAGTAGCAGCCCGTCTTTGGAGAAAGTGGGTGCTGGTGGTACGGCCGCCTCGACCCAATCTGCCGCATCGGGCACATTGGCGGGGGAATGACCTGTGTTTTGCGCCCAAGCGCTAGAGCCTGCCAACAGGCCCCACATCATCCATTTAAAAAGCCGTTTTGATGTCATGTAGGGGCGGTCTGTTAGTGCCAGGGTCGGGCTCAAAAGAGCCACCTGGCGGTAATTCGATGGTCATGCCGATGCCTAAGCCCATACCTATTCCGATACCCAAAGGGGCATGTTCGCCGTAACCTGGCTCACCGTCGCGCCCACGCTGCCCGCTACGCAAGTAGCGGGTGCGTGATTCGTTGCGTGGCAAATAGCGCGCTAGCTCTGTGAGCGCCGTCTCGTACACGCCGCGCTTGAATTCAACCACCATATCAAGGGGCACCCAATAATCGTTCCAGCGCCACGCATCAAACTCAGGATGATCGGTGGCGCGCAAATTCAAATCGGTGTCGAACCCCATCAACTGAAGTAAAAACCAAATTTGTTTTTGGCCTTTGTAATGGCCACGTGCATCGCGTCGTATGTACCTGTCTGGCACCTCGTAGCGCAACCAGTCTCGGGTACGGGCGACAACGCTTACATGCTCCGGTTGGAGTCCCACTTCTTCGTGCAGTTCGCGGAACATGGCCTGCTCCGGGGTTTCACCCCGGTCAATGCCACCCTGCGGAAACTGCCACGAGTGGGTACGTATGCGTTTGCCCCAAAATACCTGATTTTTCTGGTTGAGCAGGACGATGCCGACGTTGGGCCTAAAGCCGTCCCGGTCAAGCATAATCAAACCCCAATTTTTAAACTTCGTTCATTATGCACAGCACTTGCCCTGCATCAAGCGAAGAAGCCTCGATTTAGCCCCCATAAAGTCACCATAGTCGCGCCATGAAAGCATCTCAATTCCTAATTTCCACCCTTAAAGAAGCCCCCGCCGACGCAGAGGTGGTCAGCCACAAGCTGATGATGCGTGCCGGCATGATCAAAAAGCTGGGCGCTGGCATTTACAACTACATGCCCATGGGCTTGCGCGTTATTCGCAAGGTAGAAGCCATCGTGCGCGAAGAAATGAACCGCGCCGGAGCTATTGAGATGACCATGCCCGTGGTGCAGCCTGCTGAGCTATGGCAAGAGACCGGTCGTTTCGAGAAGATGGGCCCCGAGCTGCTGCGTATCAAAGACCGCCACAACCGCGACTTTGTGATCCAGCCCACGAGCGAAGAGGTGGTCACTGACATTGCGCGTCAGGAGATCAAAAGCTATAAGCAGTTGCCTAAAAATTTTTACCAGATTCAGACCAAATTCCGTGATGAGCGTCGCCCCCGTTTTGGCTTGATGCGTGGGCGCGAATTCACCATGAAAGACGCCTACAGCTTTGACCGCGACCAAGACGCCGCCAAAGCCAGTTACCAGGTCATGGCCGGCGCATATCGCAAGATATTTGACCGCTTTGGTTTGACCTACCGCGCGGTGGCTGCCGACAGCGGCGCGATTGGTGGTGATTTGAGCGAAGAGTTCCAGGTGATAGCAGCCACCGGAGAAGACGCTATCGTCTATTGCCCTGACAGTGAGTACGCCGCCAACATGGAAAAAGCCGAGGCTTTGGCGCCATTTTTAGGGAACTTTACGCCTGCAGCCCGCACCAGAAATGCGCAAGCAGCTATGGAAAAAGTAGCAACTCCTGGCAAGAGCACCTGCGCTGATGTGGCTGAATTGTTGAATGTGCCGCTGTCTAGCACCGTCAAATCACTGGTGCTGGCAACAGACACCAAAGATGACAAGGGTAACGTCACCAAGACGCAGGTGTGGTTGCTGCTGCTGCGTGGTGACCACGACATGAATGAAGTGAAGGTCGGCAAGTTGCCCGGGCTGGCGGACTTCCGCTTTGCCACCGTGCCGGAGATCGAGGTGCACTTTGGCTGCAAGCCCGGTTACCTGGGCCCCATCAACCTGCAGCAGCCCCTAAAGATCGTGGCAGACCGCGATGTGGCCATGATGGCGGACTGGATTTGTGGTGCCAACGAGGTGGATTTTCACATCACCGGCGTGAACTGGGGTCGTGACCTGCCCGAACCCGAGTTGGTGGCTGACCTGCGCAACGTGGTGGCGGGTGATGCCTCACCCGACGGCAAAGGCGTGCTGGCGATTGAGCGGGGCATTGAAGTGGGCCATGTGTTTTATCTGGGCACCAAGTACAGCAAGGCTATGAACGCCACCTTTTTGGATGTGAACGGCAAGCCACAGTTCATGGAAATGGGCTGCTACGGCATCGGCGTAACGCGCTTGCCCGCGTCGGCGATTGAGCAAAACCACGACGACAAAGGCATCATTTGGCCCGACAGCATTGCGCCGTTTACCGTGGTGCTGTGCCCCATCAGCCCGGACCGTTTCCCTGAAGTCAAAGCCGCCGCCGACAAGCTCTACGCCGAACTGCTGGCTGCTGGTGTTGACGTCATTCTGGACGACCGCAATGAGCGCCCCGGTGCCATGTTTGCCGACTGGGAACTGATCGGCGTGCCGCACTGCGTGAAGATTGGTGACCGCGGCCTGAAAGAAGGCAATGTGGAATATCAGCACCGCCGTGATGCCGCCGCCACGCCGGTGCCGTTGGCTGACATCGCGGGCAAGCTGCTGGCCAGCCTGCAGGCATGACCCTGCCGCGGGTCAACCCTGGTTTGACCCGTCGCCGGAGTGCCTTGGCTACTATGGGCGGCCTAGGTGCCTGGAATGCGTTGGGGACTTTCTGCGGGTTGCTTGCAATTCCGCAAACTGCCGTTGCAGGCGCCCAGCAAGAAGAGCCGCTAATTGATTCCGTGCGCACTGCGCTTAGTTCGTCGGTGGCCAGTTCCGAGCCACCCGAACCCGTGTTCGTGAGTAGCGAAGCGCGCCTGCACTACATCCGCTGGAAGGTGGAGATGAACCAGCGCCTGGTGCAACGCAAATCTGACCTGCGAACACTGCAAGAGCGCACCGATTTTTTACAAACCGTTTGGTACAACAGCAAGCGCTCGCGTCTGGATGTGGATGTGGTGATGGGGCTGATTCAGGTGGAGAGTAATTTCCGCAAGCGCGCCATCAGCTCTGCTGGCGCACGCGGGTTTATGCAGGTCATGCCGTTTTGGACCCGGGTGCTGGCCGATGGCGATGCCAATCGCCTGTTTGACATGCACACCAACCTGCGTTTTGGCTGTGTGATCATGCGCCATTACCTGGACAGGGAAGGCGGTGATCTGTTTATGGCGCTAGGGCGCTACAACGGCTCCCGGGGCAAGCCGCAGTACCCCAACGCGGTGCTGGGGGCCAAGAGAGCCTGGGAATTTTCAGCCTAAACGACTGAAGCGATTTAGCTTCGGTTTGGGCCGATGGTTAATTAGATGCTCAGGCCTTGCTAAGCGCCTGCGCCAGCTCGCCGGACTCGTACATTTCCATCATGATGTCGGAGCCACCGATGAATTCGCCTTTGACGTACAGCTGGGGAATAGTGGGCCAGCTGCTGTACTCCTTGATGCCTTGGCGAATACCGTCGTCTTCCAGCACGTTGACGGTTTTGACAGACTTGGGGTCTACGCCGCAGGCCTTCAAAATTTGAATCGCACGTCCAGAAAAACCGCATTGGGGGAAGCTGGCGGTGCCCTTCATGAATAGCAACACCTCGTTGCCCTTAACCAGTTCGTCGATACGTTGTTGTGCGTCGCTCATGTCAGTATTCCCATAGTCAAAAAGTGGTCAGTGGCGAGGCAAAAGCCTGCCAGATCCCCCGATTATTCCACCCTCTGCGCCTCGGTGCTGCGCCGACCCTACTGAGCGCGTGGTGAGTGGGGGCAAAACCAGCGTTCTTTTTTTCCCGATAATCACGGCTTCACTCCACGTTGAATCATGAAAATCGAAAAAAACTCCGCTGTCACCCTGCGCTACAAAGTCACCGACCTGCAAGGCAAACTGCTTGACGAGAGCAAAGAACCCATGGTTTACCTGCACGGTGGCTATGGCAACACCTTTCCCAAACTCGAAGCCGCATTGGACGGCCAAGCGGTTGGCTTTCAAACCGTGGTCGAGTTGGCCGCCGAAGATGCTTTTGGCCTGCGCGATGAGGGCTTGATGCAAACCATCCCCAAAACCCAATTTCCGCCCGGCGTGAAAGTAGGCGGTCAGTTGGAAGGCCGTGCGGAGAATGGCCAGACCATCGTCTTCACGGTGCTCAAGATCAAGGGCCCCGAAGTGCTTTTGGATGGCAACCACCCCATGGCGGGCAAGGCGCTGCGCTTTAGTTTGGCAGTGACCGATATTCGCGCAGCCAGCGAGGAAGAAATCGCCCATGGGCACGTGCACGGCGAGCACGGTCATCATCACTGATTGCTATCAATTGTGTAGCTTTTTACGCATGTCTATTGCGGCTTGTGCGCGGATCATGTGATTAACAGCATGCACGCTTTGGAGCAACTGCAATGCGGTGCTTTGCAAGGCGCAATCCGCCTGGACCTGTCCTGTAACCTGACAGCTGTGCCACCTGAGGTCTTCAGCCTGGCCGATACGCTAGAGGTGCTCAACCTCTCTGGCAACCAGCTAAGCAGCCTGCCGCCTGACTTGCCACGGCTGCACAAGCTCAAGGTAATTTTTTGCTCTGATAACCGCTTTACAGAGCTGCCGGAGGTTCTGGGCCAGTGCAAGGCGCTGCAAATCATCGGCTTCAAAGCCAACCGGATTGCCACGGTCAGCGGTGCCGCACTGCCGCCCGCACTGCGCTGGCTGATCTTGACCGACAACGTAATCACCCACTTGCCCATTGAACTGGGCCAGCGCCCCGCACTGCAAAAGCTGATGCTTGCGGGCAACCAGTTAAGTAGCTTGCCCGATAGCCTTGCGAACGCCACACGGCTGGAGTTAGTGCGCCTTTCGGCCAATGCACTCACGCAGGTGCCCGCGTGGCTGAGTGCACTGCCGCGCCTGAGCTGGCTTGCGCTGGCGGGCAACCCGCTGGGCTGGCACAGGCCTGCGCCTGCTGCGCTGGTTGCTGTGCCATGGTTGGCGCTGCAAGTGCAGGGCTTATTGGGGCAGGGCGCGTCGGGCCATATTTACCGGGTGCAACAAGTGAGTGGCGCGCCGGGAACCATGCCAGGCCGCGGGCCAGATTGGGCGCTCAAAGTGTTCAAAGGCGCCATGACCAGCGACGGCCTGCCCGAGCACGAGCTGGCAGCCTGCCTGGCCGCCGGTCAGCATGCCGCCCTGTGCACGCCCAGCGCCGTGGTGCAGGACCACCCGCAGGACGCGCAAGCGTTTCTGTTGCCACTCATTCCTGCAACCCACATCAACCTGGCTGGCCCGCCCAGCCTGGGGAGCTGCACGCGCGACGTGTACCCGACCAGCTTGCGCATCCCCGCAGCCACCGTGGTGCAAATGGCCCGTGCTCTGGCCACCGCATTGGCGCATTTGCACCAGCGCGGCGTGCTGCATGGCGATGTGTACGCCCACAACATTCTGTGGAACCCTGCTACGGGCGATGCGCTGCTGAGCGACTTTGGCGCGGCTACTTTGCTGCCGCTGGACGAGCCCGATGTGTGCCGGGCCTTGATGGCGTTGGAAGTGCGGGCGTATGGGTGCTTGCTGGAAGAGTTGCTGGCGCACACGGAGCCTGTACAACCAGATACACGCGATCTTGGCACCGTGATGCAAAAGTTGACTGCGTTGACTCAGGCTTGCTTGCTGGATACGCCATCTGCTCGTCCCAGTATGGATGACGTAGTGCTACATATTTCATAGCTGCTTACGCATATTCCACAGTGACTGCAAGCCATTTTTGCTTAAAAATGGGAGTGACAGGCACACGCCTCGCCGTGGGCAGCGGCTACCAGATCAGTCAAAATTCCGCAGTCGTGGACGCCGTGGTTTCCTGAACACTGCTTGCGCAACAAAAGAAGCTGCTTTTCTAAAGCCTTCATGCTTTTCAGGCGGGCACGCACCCGGTCAAGCTGTTGGTCTACCAAGCGGTCCACGTCTGCGCAATGGGTTTCGGGTTGATCTAAAAACCCCAGCAACTCGGTGATGGCGGCCAATGGCATGTCCAGGGCCCTGCAGTGGCGGATGAACGATAGGCGCTCCAAGTGCAGTTGGGTGTAGTCCCGGTAGCCGTTGTCGCGCCTGGCAGGTGCGGGTAGCAGCCCCTGCTTTTCGTAGAAGCGGATGGTTTCCACCTCCACACCGGTGGCGCTGGAGAGTTCTTTGATTTGCATATCCACACCTTGTGCTGAAAATAGTATTTGACACTGTAGTGGCTCCAGGGTTTTAAATGCAGGCATTGCAACAAAACACTGCAACAAAACATTGAAAGGAAATGTATGTCCGCCCATTGCTGTGAGCACGAAGCGCCGCCCGCCCACCACATCGTCAACCTAGGCCGATACCGCACCATTTTGTGGATAGCGCTGGCGATCAATGGCGCGATGTTTTTTGTGGAAATTGCAGCTGGCATGGCGTCGGGGTCGCTGTCTTTGATGGCCGACGCTATCGACTTTGCAGGCGATGCGTTGAACTACGGCGTGTCATTGGCCGTGCTGGCATCTGCGTTGGCTTGGCGTTCCCGCGCCGCGCTGGTCAAAGGCGTCTGCATGGTGGGCTTTGGGGTGTTTGTGCTGGTGCAGGCGGTTTTTTCGATCTGGCACAACAGCCCACCCGATGCGCCGCTGATGGGTGGGGTAGCGGTTGTGGCGCTGGTTGCCAATGTGGCCGTGGCCTGGATGTTGTACGCATTTCGCGAGGGCGATGCCAATATGCGCAGCGTGTGGCTTTGCTCACGCAACGACGCCATCAGCAACGTTGCGGTGTTGCTGGCGGCCATAGGCGTATTTGGCACTGGCACCGCATGGCCTGACCTTGCGGTGGCAGGCTTGATGGCTGTTTTGGCACTGCACGGGGGCTACCAAGTGCTGCGGCAGGCGGTTCAGGAAATCAAGGGCTCACCGGTGTCGGTGGCAGGCACTGGGTCGCACGGCCACTGAGCGGAGATCGCCAGCCACTCCAACGCCGATTCGATGTCCTTTCCCGTGTAGGGCGTAACGATCTGGTGGCTGGTAGTGCGTGCAAATAGTTGCTCCACAGCGCTTGTCACCAGGGGTGAAACCCCCGCTTGTTGCATTTGGCGCTGTGCCTCAAGCACTTCTTTTTGCCGTCTAGCTGAATGCTCGATATGGGTGCTCACCATGGACTCCATCAATGCGCGCAGCGAGCCTTGGTCCACGTCGGACAAGATTGCGTGCACTTGTTCGCGCAGGCCACGCTTTTCCGCCGTCAGCAGGCATTCGATCGATAGCGCCTCCAGGCCTTTGGTAAAAATGCTGCGCAGCAACTTCAGTGCAGCGGCGTCGCCGGGCTCGCGCCCAACCACTTGGATGGGCGTTCCCAATCGCGTGAATAGCGCGGCCACTTCAGCAGCTTTTTCACCCGCGCACAGCAACGGTGTTTTGGCACCGTGCAGCTGGACTGCACCCGTGATGGCGACATCTATAAATGCCACGCCGTGACTTTTAAATAGCGCGGCGGATTTTTCCATATCGCTAGGGTCTGCGGTGGTCATATCGACAAAACTTGCGCCGGTTTGCATGTGTTGCACGGCCTTCTCGGCTACCTCAAACGCCGCAGAGCCGAATACAGCGCTGAAAACCCAGTCAGCCTCTGACAGCCACGGCCCTGCGTCGGTGTGAACGCTGGCGCTGATGGACTGCGCACATTGATGCAACTCCGGGGTGGGCTTTGCATCCCACATCCAGCCGACCTTCATGCCGTGCGCCGCGAAGGCCCGCGCAAAACATTGGCCCACCATACCGCCGCCGATAAATGCAATTTTCATTTCAGTGCCACTGCCCACCCGAACACCGCTCGATTCCTGCCAAGTCCCTACGTGATTGCACTTGGGCAAAGCCCGCAACATTGAGCAGGTCGCGCACTGTTTCAGCTTGGTCGTAGCCATGCTCCAGCAGCAGCCAACCGCCAGTGCTCAGATGATGGGGGGCTTGCGCAATGATTTGGCGAATGTCATCCAGGCCATCGGTGCCGCTGGCCAGCGCATGCAAGGGCTCGTGCACCAGTGCCGCAAGGTGTTCGTCAAACGCTGCGATGTAGGGCGGATTGGAGGCGATGACGTCAAATTTATCTATTGCAGGCGACTGATTTAGCCCGCACGGCAGGCCACTGAGCCATGAACCTTGGCTGAAATGCACCTCCAGTCCTAAACGCAGCGCGTTCGCCTGTGCAACGGCCAGCGCGTCGGTGCTGTAGTCCACGGCGTGCACGTCTAGGTCGGGGCGGGTGTGTTTCAGGGCCAGGGCGATGGCACCGCTGCCGGTGCCCAGGTCCACCACGCGTAGTGCACGGGATTCGACCGGCGCAGCCGGAATGGCGGGGTGCGCCAGCACCTCTAGCACCCAGTCCACCAGCGTTTCAGTATCTGGCCGGGGCACCAGCACGCGCGCATCCACCGCCAGCGCTAGGCCATAAAACTCCTTGCTACCGGTGATGTAGGCCACGGGCTCGCACGCCAAGCGGCGCAGCGCACTGTGCTGCAGCCGGATTTGCGACTCGGGGGACACTTCGTCTGTGTCGTGGGCCAGCAGCCAGGCGCGGTCGTGCTCAGAGCGGCCCAGGGTGTGCAGCAACAGCAATTGCGCGTCCAGCCGGTCTACGCCCAAAGCGATGGCGTGGCGCAAGCATTGGGCGATATTCATGAAAGATAGATCGGTAGTTGCTATTGTCTTAGTAGCTGATTACGCATACTCGGTGGGGGCTACAGGCCGTTTTCTAATGCAGCCAACTGCTGCGCAGCCTCGTAGGCTTGTAAGGCATCGACCACGTCGTCCATGTCGCCTTCCATGATGCCCAGCAGTTTGTACAGCGTGAGGTTAATGCGGTGGTCGGTGAGGCGCCCTTGCGGGAAGTTATAGGTGCGGATGCGGTCGCTGCGGTCGCCACTGCCCACCAGGCTCTTGCGTTCGGCCGCGTCTTTGGCGGCGCGCTCGGAACGGTCTTTTTCGTGGATACGGGCGGTCAGCACTTTCAGGGCTTGTGCCTTGTTGCTGTGCTGGCTGCGTCCATCTTGGCATTCGGCCACGATGCCAGTGGGGATGTGCGTGATACGCACGGCCGAGTCGGTTTTGTTGATGTGCTGGCCACCGGCGCCGCTGGCGCGGTAGGTGTCAATGCGCAAGTCACTGGGGTTGATCTTGATGGCCTCCGCTTCATCCTGCTCGGCCAGCACGGCAATGGTGCAGGCGCTGGTGTGAATGCGTCCCTGGGTTTCGGTGGCTGGTACGCGTTGCACGCGGTGGCCACCGCTCTCGAATTTCAACATGCCGTAGGCACCGCAGCTGCCCGCGTTGGTGGTCGTTGAGCCTTCAATGCGCAGCACCACTTCTTTGTATCCGCCCAGCTCGCTCTCCGACGCACTCATGATCTCGGTGCGCAAGCCCTTGGCATCGCAATAGCGGGTGTACATGCGGGCCAGGTCGGCCGCAAACAGCGCCGACTCATCGCCCCCCGTGCCTGCACGGATTTCCACAAACGCAGGGCGGGCGTCGTCAGGGTCTTTGGGCAGCAACATGCGCTGCAGCTCGCCTTCCAGCTGGCCCATTTCGGCCATGGCCGAGTTCACTTCGTCCTGCGCCATCTCCGCCATGTCCGCATCTTCCCCCGCGCCATCGAGCATCTCCTTGCCCGTGGCCAGATCAGCCTCACGCTGCTGGTAGCGCGCCC
>JBEGPS010000258.1:0-4669 GCA_041181325.1 Pseudomonadota bacterium | reverse complement strand
CGTCGTAGCGCGGCCCCAAAAAGTACAAGCCATCAGGCGAAAAGGTGGGTGCTGCGGCATCGCGGTCGCGTGCTGCCAACACGTCTGCCATCCACAGTGGTGGCTTTTTGCCTTGCCCAATGGTCACCAGGCAACCCATGATGTTACGGATCATGTGGTGCAAAAACGCATTGGCCTCAAACTCAAAACGCCAATAGGCCCCGCGTTGGCTGATGGCAATCTCCAGCAAATTTTTGACAGGGCTCAGGGCTTGGCATTGCGAGGCCCTGAACGAGGTGAAATCGTGCTCGCCCAGCAAAATATCAGCCGCTTGGCGCATGGTATCGAAATCTAGCGTGTTGAAAGTCCAGCCCACGCGGCCCAACTCAATGCTGGGGCGAACTGGCGACTCCAGCAGCACATAGGCATAGCGGCGCGAGGTTGCGCAGGCCCGGCAATGGAATGCGTCTGAGGTGTGCAGAGCCCATTGCACCGCAATGTCTTTGGGCAGGTTGGCATTGGTGCCACGGGTCCAGGAGTGGGTGTCACGGTCCAAGGGGGTGTCAAAGTGCACGACCTGCATCAGCCCGTGCACTCCCGCATCGGTGCGGCCAGCGCAAATGGTAGATACCCGCTTTTGGGCCGTGAACTTGCCCAGTGCGGCTTCCAATTTGTCTTGAACGGTTTGGCCCGACGACTGGCTTTGCCAGCCTTGGTAGTTTTGTCCGTTGTAGCTAATGCCTAGCGCAATCCTCATGCCTGTACTGCCAAACCCGAAGTCATCCCTTCATACTGATGCACTTTAGCTCAGGTTAGCCAGAGCTTGTTGGGCTTTGCTGTGCATTTCACCTGTCGCTTCGGATAACACCTCTTCAATCAAGGCCCTTGCGCCGTCTTCATCACCGATAGACACAAACTCATCAGCAAGTGCAAGCTTGGTTTCCAGCGGGTCCTCAGAGAATGACGATGGGGCGCCAGTCGCTGTTTCATCAACTGATGAGTCTAAGTCCAGTGACAAATCACCCATATCGAAATCGATTAAACCGGGCTCTAAACGCACAGTTTCTGCCAACGTAACTGCCATAGACTTGGTACCAGTGATGTCGAATTCTGGTAGTGGCACTTCTGCATCGCTTAGTTCATTGGGGCGTGATAAGTCGAAATCTATGCTGTTGGATGCAGCGGCTGATTTGGCTTGTGCGGGAACAGCTGGTTCATCATCTGCAGAAAAGTCCAAATCCAAATCTAGATCAAGGTCCAGCCCTGCAGGTACGGAGTTCAACTCTGCATTAGACGATAGCGCGACGGTTGAACCAAACCCAGAACTGGCTTCATTGCCGACTGGTGTTTCGGTCGGGGGGCCAAAGCTGCTCAGGGACGCAGCACCCGGTTGGTATAGCGTATTTTCTGGGTCTATGCCCAAACCGAGTTCGCAGATCGAAACCCAATCGGCGCTGTCTACCCCCGTAAGTTTGAAGGCCTGCTGCGCGAATGCTTTGAAGCTACCAACATCACGTCGTTTGGCGAATATTTCCAAGAGTTTGACATGAATTGCAATACGCCCTGGGCTGTGGCGCAAGGCTTCTTTAAGAATCTCTTCTGCCTGGAGATCTCGTCCATAGGCCAAATACACATCGGCTTCGGCCACCGGATCCACGTCGTCTGCAGCATCTAATTGACTGGATGTGTAGGCGATAGAAGACGGATTTCCCCGCGCATCACTAGAGGTATCAACGCGTTGACCACCACTTGACCCAAAGAATGAGTCTGGTTGTAGGCGACTTTCTAAAAATGAGCTGTCTATGTGCGCCGAATTTTTATTGCGTTGCCGAATTCTCCAAAACGCAAAACCACCCAGCAAAGCAAGAAGTCCGCCTGCCGCTGCCGGCACCAACGGATCGCCGAGCAATTCGTCTAGCAGATCTGGCACCTCTTGCGGCACGGGTGCCGCAACAATCGACCTCTGTGGCGCCGACACTGTGGCAACAGGTGCCGCTGCAACGGGTGCGGCAACTGGTACCGAAGCTGCCGAAGTTACAGCCATAGGCGCGACTGCAATGGATGCCACAGCGGGCACTTTCACATCTGTGGCAGCCAATACCGGCGCAGTAACTGCTGGCAAGGCAGTCTTGGGCGCACTGGCGGCATTCAGTTTCGCCAAGTCGGAGATATTTTTGGCGATTTCCGTAGCTCTGGCAGCTGCGTCTTTTTCAGCTCGCTCTTTGGTAAGTTTTGCCTCGTCTGCTTTGCCCTGAATTGAGCCCTTAGACAGCGTTAGTTTGTCAGGTGCGGGTGCTGTAGATTTCTTTTCTTCTACCTTGGCATCGATACTGCCACCGGTTTTTCGGTCGGCAGGCGCAACGGATGCTTGCGGGGCATTGGCTGCCAATTTACGTCGAAATTCATTGAAATCTTTGCTTTGTGCAATCACCATGTGCGAAGCTTCGCCAGGCGATACAGATTGGGCTAACTCGGCACTGGGCATCGACATTACGGCACCGCTCTTGATGCGATTCAAGTTGCCGTTGATAAATGCATCGGGGTTTGCGCGCATCATTGCCACCAGCATTTGGTCAAGCGAAATGCCATCGGTCAAGGTTTGCGCTGCAATTTTGCTTGCTGTGTCACCGCTTTTTACGATGACCTGCTGCGTCAACCCAGTTTCTATCTTGGCTGGCGCAATTTTGACGGGCGCGGGGAGCAACGCAGTTGCGGGCGGTTGAGCAACGGCGCCAGCAGTTTTGCCTTGTACGGGCGCCGCCCGTGGGGGCAAGCTTGTTGGGGGGGCCGAAACCGTAGCTCCGGCGGATTGTGCCAATGTTGGGGCAATCGATTGCGGTGACCTGGCCATTGGAGGGTCAAATAGCATCGTGTAATCTCGCACGATGCGCCCAGACGACCAACTGGCTTCCAAAATCATGTCAACAAAAGGCTCGTTGATCGATTTTTCACCCGTCAAGCGTATGTAAGCACGACCGTCGGCACGCCGCAGCAACGTCGCGTGAAGCCCAGATATCGCGGCGTTGTATTCCAAACCAGCCGCTGAAAAAGCGGCGGCACTAGCAACTTCCGCACGCAGAGATGCAGCTTCCTCTGCGTTGATATCGGGAATGTCAATTTCGGCACGTAACGGCTCACCAAGGGATGACAGAACAGAGATGCGACCCAACGAAAGTGCCCATGCGCTAGGCTGGACAAGCCCCAACAATGCAAAGGCCGCAGCCGCAACAGCAGTTTTCTGCCAACGATGTGACTTATCGATCAATTTATTAGCCTCCGGTGCTCAGACGAGCGGCAATTTGTAGAGTTAAATATTGCCTCGCGGCGCGACTGTCTAAAACTGAAAAGTACCTTAACATCAATGCATTAGGCTGACAAGCTAAGACACCTTTTAACTTTGATAGGCCCTTCAGTTTGCGCTTTTAGGGCGTGTCGATTGTTGCCAACCGACAACGCCTGTAACAGCTCGTTAGGCCTCAAGCAAAATGCGCAGCATGCGACGCAGTGGTTCTGCGGCGCCCCACAGCAACTGGTCACCAATGGTGAATGCACCCACATATTCGGGCCCCATCGCCAGTTTGCGGATGCGACCCACAGGAATTGTCATGGTGCCAGTAACAGCGACGGGTGTCAGGTCTTTGATCGTTGCCTCACGGGTGTTGGGAACTACTTTGACCCACTGGTTGTCGGCAGCGATCATCGCTTCGATATCAGCAACGGGCACGTCTTTCTTCAGTTTGAAGGTCAGCGCTTGGCTGTGGCAGCGCATTGCGCCCACGCGCACGCAAAAGCCGTCCACGGGTATAGCGGTGGAGTCGAATGCTTCGCCTAGGCCCAAGATTTTGTTGGTCTCGGCCATGCCTTTCCACTCTTCCTTGGACGTGCCGTTGCCTAAGTCTTTGTCGATCCAAGGAATCAGGGAGCCGCCCAACGGCACACCAAAATTGGCTGTTTCGGCACCAGTCAAGGCGCGCTGCTTGGCGATGATCTTGCGGTCGATTTCAAGAATTGCGCTCTTGGGGTCGTCCAGCATGGCTTTGACCTCTGCATTTAGGGTACCGTATTGGGTCAGCAGTTCGCGCATGTGTTGCGCGCCACCACCAGATGCGGCCTGGTAAGTCTGCGTGCTCATCCACTCGACCAGACCAGCCTTGTACAGTGCGCCAACGCCCATCAGCATGCAGCTCACCGTGCAATTGCCACCCACCCAGTTTTTGCCACCCTTGGCCAGTGCATCTTGGATGACGGGCATATTGACGGGGTCAAGGATGATGACAGCGTCTTTTTCCATACGCAGAGTAGAGGCTGCGTCAATCCAGTGACCATTCCAACCGGCCGCACGCAATTTGGGGAACACTTCAGTGGTGTATTCGCCGCCTTGGGCACTGATGATGATGTCGCAGCGCATCAGCGCGTCGATATTGAATGCGTCTTGCAGCGTGGTTTCATTCTTTGCCAGTGTTGGGGCTTTGCCACCTGCATTGGACGTAGAAAAAAACAGCGGTTCGATCAAACCAAAGTCACCTTCGGCCTGCATACGATCCATCAATACCGAGCCGACCATACCGCGCCAGCCCACCAGTCCTACGAGATTACCCACTTTCATTGATCCGCCTTTATTTTTTGGTCATGGCCGCGACTACCGCGTTGCCCATAGCTTGTGTTCCGACCCGTGTCGTGCCTTCGGAAT
>JBEGPS010000257.1:0-2634 GCA_041181325.1 Pseudomonadota bacterium | reverse complement strand
TGCCCCTCCTGCAATACCCGGCGTATGGCCCGTGTCAAATTCAGGGCGGCGCACCTCACCGACCACGTCTTCCCCCGCCTGCCGGTGCGCCAGTGGGTGCTGTCGGTGCCCAAGCGGCTGCGGTACTTCATGCAGCGCGATGGCTCGGTGCTGGGCATGGTGCTGCGTATCTTCCTGCGGGTCATTGCGCAAACGCTGCAAGCCAACAGCCCTGGTGCGGCAAACGCGGACAAGGCAGCACTGCACATTGGCGCAGTCGCCTTCATCCACCGCTTTGGCTCCAGTCTGAACGAGCATGTGCATTTCCACGTCTGCGCAGTCGATGGCGTGTTTGAAGAAGCGGCGGGCGAGGGCGATGGTGATGCACACGCTCAAGCCCGCGCGCCGGGTGTCATCTTCCACCCGGCCACTGGCGTGAATGGGCATACCGTGGCCCAAGCCCAAGCCCAAGCCCAGGCCAGCTTGCGCAAACGCATCCTGCGCGCCTTTGTTGGGCGCGGTTTGCTCGAGAGTTTTGAGGCCCAAGAGATGCTGGCCTACCGGCACAGCGGCTTCTCGGTGGACACCAGCGTTTGCATCGCCGCACAAGACCGCGCGGGCCTGGAGCGCTTGCTGCGGTACTGCGCGCGTCCGCCGTTTGCGCTGGAGCGGCTGCGCAAAGCGGGCGGTGAGCTGGTCTACCGCTGCGCCAAGCAGCACAGCGAGCCCGGCGGCAAGCTAAACGGCAAGCGGGGCACCCAGGCGGACGAGATCACCCTCACGCCGCTGGAGCTGATTGATCGCATTGCGGCCTTGGTGCCACCACCGCGCACGCACCGCCACCGCTATTTCGGCGTGCTGGCGCCCCATTCGCCGCACAGGGCTGCAGTGGTGGCACTGGCCGCAGGCCAAACCGCGGGCACGGGCGCGGCACAGCACGAGCCAGTCGGCGTGCCCGCAACGGTGGATGTCATGGTGCACGCCATGGGCGTGGCCACGGTCGGCGCACCCAGCCAGCCCGAGCCCGCCCAGCCAGCTCTGCCCAAGAGCCAAGCGCATTACCTGT
This sequence comes from Pseudomonadota bacterium, assembly GCA_041181325.1. Classification (GTDB taxonomy): domain Bacteria; phylum Pseudomonadota; class Gammaproteobacteria; order Burkholderiales; family Burkholderiaceae_C; genus Allorhodoferax. Next base: position 1,589 of record JBEGPS010000257.1, on the reverse strand, counting down.
GGGCGGTGCTGATCGCCCGCATCTACGAGGTGTTCCCGCTGGTATGCCCGATCTGTGGCGGGCCAATGCGCATCATCGCCTTCATCACCTACAGCGCTGACATCCGCCAAATACTGGAGCACATCGGGGTGGATGCAGAGCCGCCGCGCATCACCCCGGCACGTGGGCCGCCGCTGTGGGACGGGTGCGATGCGCAGATGGTCGATGGTGTCGACGTCGCGTCAGATTGGGATGAAGCGGCCCAACAGTCGCCGGACTTTGAGGCCGATCAGCGCGTCAGTTGGTGAGGGCAGGCAACAGCGGTTTGGCCAACGCTGCTAGGCAGGGCTGCGTCTGTCACTGCCAAAAAATGCGCAATCCGAAAAATCTCGGGCAACTGGCCCTGAACAAGCGTTCAGGCAGACCCAGCCTGAAGGCCTGTGATGCCCAAAACCTGGACCATAATCGTCCTCATGCGGTTGGATTTCCTATCCGTCAGCGCGCGTTTGACGCAAGCCTTGCCGCAAGTCATGGTGAATCTATGCCAATGGCAGGACGTGGTCGCGCCGATTGCGAGAACCGCATCAAAGAACTCAAGGCTGACTTTGGGCTTGCAGCTTTGTGTTGTGTGATTTCTGGGCCACCGAGGCCGCGCTGGGCGTGAGCATGCTGGCCTACAACTTGATGAGTGTCTTTCGCCAAACAGTGATGGGCCAGAGGGTCCACCACACACTTGCCACGCTGCATCACAAGGTACTGGCCGTTGGCGCGTTCTGGGAGAATCCCAAGGTATAACCTGACATACCAACGCTGCGCTTGAAGGTGGCGCGGCAACACCGACATTGGTTCGAGGGCTTTTGGGCCCACGCGGTTGAGCCTGTCTCACTCAAACGGACATGAAAATCTCTAATCGACAATCTCGGATCAAAGCGATCCTGCAGGCGAAAAATGACCAAAATGGTTTTGGGTGCTCGATGAAATTCTTCATATCAATGTCATACAACAGGCTAATAATTTATGCATTGAATTGCGATAAACTCTTCGCGTGGTCGCGGCAGTACATGGGGGTGAACCGTTTTGTCGCAAGTTGTTTGTAGTTTGTAAAGTGATGCGTGAACGTAGTGTGCTTTTTCGGCCAATTATCAATGACTCACAAATCAACTGATCGAGAGTAAAAATGCAAATTTCCACTATTTTTCGGACGGCCGCTTTGTTGGGTATGTCTTGCATAGTTGCCGAACGTGCAAGCGCTTCGCCTGTTGACTGTACCAATGTCGCAATGGATGCGTGCTATTTCTCCTTTACTCCGGCCAACCAGGCAGGCCGCGTGCACTTTTATTCTTCCTTAGACCCCTCTGCAAAAAAGTCTGTTGGATCGATTACGCGTGCGCTCGTCGCAATGCACGGACATCCGCGGGATGCGAATGAAACGTTCAATGCAGCGCTAGCTGCCGTAAAAGCTGCGGGTGTAGGCACTAACACCCTGGTGGTTGCACCTGTATATCAAGTTGCCACCGCCCAAGCAAATAAATGTTCAACCAAAGGCGTACCCACTGCGGTTAAAGGGGACTTAACCTGGACCTGTGAAACCTGGTTGGCAGGGGGTGTGT
>JBEGPS010000256.1:0-2669 GCA_041181325.1 Pseudomonadota bacterium | reverse complement strand
TGCTGATGGATCGGAGACGAAGGAACGAGCATTTCAGATTTACATGGTCAAGGCAGGTGCGCATTCGGTAGCGGCAATTCAGAGTCTGCACGCTATTCCAGACATCTTTGTGTTGGCGCCGGTTGAATTCTGACCCACCCTGCCGATCCAATATTGACCCAGGGCGGGTTGCTGAATTTGGAATCAGCAACTGTGGATAAGTGTACCCAATAGCTCTTTTAGAACGGCTCTTTCGGTTCTGGTGATACCGGCACTGCCACGCCGTCTTTGCGGGCGTTCTCTCTGGCCTTGATACGCGTCTTTGCCGCCAGGGTGCTGTGGCGGAAGCGGTGGGACTCGTTGCCCGTCTCCACGATGTGACAGTGATGGGTCAGCCGGTCCAAGAGCGCCGTGGTCATCTTGGCGTCTCCAAACACAGCCGGCCATTCTGAGAAGCTCAGGTTGGTGGTGATGACCACGCTGGTGTGCTCATACAGCTTGGAGAGCAGATGAAACAGCAGGGCACCACCGGCTTGGCTGAAGGGCAGATACCCCAGCTCGTCCAGAATCACCAAGTCCAGGCGCGACAGCGCCAGTGCGATGCGCCCAGCCTTGCCCTCGCGCTTTTCCTTCTCCAGTTCATTGACCAAATCGACCGTGGAATAAAAGCGCACCCGCTTGCCTTTGGCGGCAATGCCGGCCACTCCAATGGCGGTGGCCAGGTGCGTCTTGCCCGTGCCCGGCCCACCAATCAGCACTGCGTTCTGGGCCGTGTCGGTGAACTCCAGCGTGCTCAGTTGTTGCACCAGCTTGCGGTCCACCTTGGAGGCCTCGAAGTCGAAGCCGGCAAGGTCGCGGTGCAACGGGAACTTGGCCACCTTCATCTGGTGACGCACCGAAGCAAAGGCCCGTTGTGCATGCTCCGCCTGCAGCAGATGCTCAATCAACCAGCGCGAGGTCTGTATGCCCACATCGCTGCTTTGCCCCTCCTGAGTCGTCAATTCGGCCCAGGCTCCGGCCATGCCGTTTAGGCGTAGCTCTTTGAGTTCAGCTGTGATGTCACGCATGGCTCACGCCCTCCATGGCATCACCGCGCAGGCTGTCATAGCGCCCGGTATTGGCCAGCGGCGCCTCCTTGAGCACCAAGGTGCTCTCCACGTTTTTTGGCGCTTCAACGGCGTTCAGCCGCGCCAGTACGTTGAGTACGTGCTCGGTACTGAGCGCGCCGGATTCAATCACCAACTCCACCGCCACCAGCACCGCTTCCAGTCCGTGGCTGGATACGCAGTTGAGCACCTGTGCCATGGTCTTGTCACCCCCCTCATGGCGCATCAGGCCCTGGCGCAGGCGTTGCAAGGGCGCCGGCATATCGGCAAAGGGGGCGCCGTTTCTCAGGGCCCCAGGCTTGCGCTGAATCAGCGCAATGTAGTGCTGCCAGTCGTAGCAGATGTGGCCCCGGTGGGACAGGCGTTCATGCCGGGCCACGATCATTTCATCGCTGGCGATCTCCACCCGGCCGGGGTACAACCGGGTGCTCACGCGCTGACCGGCCAGCTCACAGGGTACCGAATAGCGATTGCGTGCCACCGCCACCAGGCAGGTGCTCGATACCTTGGCCGAACGCTCCACGTAGCCATCAAAGGCCGTGGGCATGGGCATCAGTTCTGCACGCTCCTGCTCCAGCATCTCGGCCACGCTGAATTCCTTGTGCTCAGGGTGGCGCACCTCCTCCCATAGGCTGCGGCAGCGCGCACTCAACCAAGCATTGAGCTCGGCAAAGCTGCCGAACTTTTGTTGCTGTGCATCCAGCCAGATGCGCCTGCGGCTGTCCTGCACGTTCTTCTCCACCACGCCTTTCTCCCAGCCGCTGGCGACGTTGCAGAAGTCGGCGTCGAACAGGTAGTGGGCGCACATCACAGCAAAGCGTGCGTTGACAATGCGGCCCTTGCCGCCTTTGCCTCGCTGAACCTTGTCCACGGCCGTCTTCATGTTGTCGTAGATGCCACGGCGGGCCACACCGCCCAGGGCGGCGAAGGATCGGGTATGAGCATCAAACAGCATCTCGTGCCCCTGGCTGGGGTAGGCCACCAGCCAAAACGCCCGACTGGCACACAGCTTCATGTGCGAGACCTGCATGCGGTGGTAAATGCCGCCCACCACCAAGCCCTCTTCGCTCCAGTCAAACTGGAACGCCTCGCCCAGTTCGAACTTCAGCGGCACAAACGCTTTGACGCCTTTGCCATCGTCGGCGCGCCAGGCCCGGATGAAGTCGGTGACGCGGGTGTAGCCACCTTCGTAGCCGCTGGCCTTGATTTGGGCGAACAAGGCGCGTGCCGTGCGCCGGTTTTGCTTGGGCCGATGCGCATCGGCCTTGAGCGACTGCTCCAGCTCAGCGACATAGCCACTGAGCTTGCTGTACCCCTGCGTGCGCTTGTAGACCGGTTCCTGTACTTCCTCTGGCTTCCTTAGCCAGCTTCGTACCGTGTTGCGCGACAGGCCCGTGCGCTTGGCTATCTTATGCAACGACACCTTGTCTCGCATGTGCATTCGTCGAATTCTTCCCAACATTTCCATGGTGATCACCTTGCTTTTTCCCTGCCCAATATTTGGGCAAGGCAAGTAAAACACCTGGGTCAGTTTTGAAGCGGCACAAGCTCTCTAAGTGGGTCAGTTTTCAGTCGGCGGCAACA
>JBEGPS010000255.1:0-7312 GCA_041181325.1 Pseudomonadota bacterium | reverse complement strand
TTCCGATCTCAGCGTATCGCCCTGACGCATCACTCCGGCCATGCGATGGGCCGAGACAATGAGGATTTGGTCACCCACTGCGTGGCCGTATTGGTCATTGACCTTCTTGAAACCATCGATGTCCATAAACGCCACGGCAAGTTGCTGGCCCCGCCGCTGGCACTGCAACATGGATTGTTGCAGGCGGTCTGACAACAGTACACGATTGGCTAGATTGGTGAGTGGGTCAAAGTGTGCTATTCGTTCCAGCTGGCTTTGTTGGGTTTTGATGGTGGTTACATCCCAATTCGTCCCAATCATGCGATACGCAATCCCGCTCTGATCGCGTTGGACTTCTCCATGGGCCTCGATATAGCGCACTTCACCATGGGGCCAAAGAATCCGGAATGTCAGGCCGTATTCACCAGTGCCATCAACCGCATTTTGAAATGCCTTTGTTGCCGTGTCCAGGTCCTGCGGGTGAATTGTTTGCCTCCATCCCTCGTAAGTGGCGTTGAATTTTTGTTTGTCGATCATGTAGAGCGAAAAGCAGTTGTCATCCCACGTCAATTTTCCCGTAAGCAAGTCAACTTCCCAAATGGCAACTTGCCCTGAATTGGTGGCTATTAACCGGCGTTCTTCGCTTTTGCGCAATAGGTCTTCAGACCGCTTGATCTCATTGAAAGGGGCGCGAATACTTGTTACGAACGTAGTCCAGTAGAGCAGTGCGTACGCAACTAGCTTGAACACATGACCGAATATGTTCTGGAAATCTGAAGGCGCAACGTAGGTCGTGAACATGATTTCACCAATCCCCATGACGAAGGCGGATAAAGCGAGCAGGTAGTTGCGCTGTTGATGGGTCCTTGCCGCCTTGCGCCAGAAGACATATGCGACCACCAGATTGAGGAGACACAGGGCGTATTCATAGTACGCCTTGAAATCGGTCACTCCCTTGCCTGGACTGAATGTCAGAGGAAAGTAGTCAATGCCCCAGGAACCTAACCAATACAAGGGCCCAATGAGGCAGGAGCTGAGCAAGAGCCATCCGGCCTTGGGAATACGCGGGCTCCAGCTCAAGCCGACCAGCAGCAGCGTAATTGCCTCAAAACTTCGGCCCATGAGCCAAAAGAAGATTGCTCGGGGCGTACTTGCTGGCATCAAGAAGTCGGGCATACCCGCATACGTCAGGGCGTGGGCAATATCGCAGAACGCAACGACCAAAAAACCTGAAATGAGCACGTTGGGAGCGGTCTGGTCAAAGGCATCGAAGGTGTTAAATGCGATGACCACAATCAGTATTGCAATCACGATGGCAAACAGCTCCATGAGCAGGTGAACCGTTAGCATGCTGGTTCCAAATCCGCTAAAGGAGTGGAAAGGCGGGGAAATCATGCCAATGATCATGAGCAGCACCGTAGCAACACCCGCAGCAGCGGTGTTCCTTCGATAATGCTCCCCTGTGTCGATGCTATTCATTCGTTCTCATTGTGTTGTAAATGTCGCACCTCTGCAATTGAGCAACCCTATATGTAAAGCGCACGATCATGGTGCACAAAATTACACATGATGTATTTGGCATTGCAATGCATGCCGCAGAGTTTGCCTGACGCACAGAGATTACAACTATTACGCCTCCCCAAGGAGGTCAGAATAACCCGATGCTGACAGCCCTTGTATTGCTCTTTTGGGTTTTGACTTGTGCAATTGTTACGACTTGGGTTGCTCGTCGTATAGGCAACCGCACAATCGCATTTTGGTATGCGCCATTTGTAGCACTTATTTTGGTGCTGCTTCCAGTCGCCGATGAAATGATTGCATTGCCGTCTTACGTGACGATGTGCAGTAGTGCTGGATTCAACCTAGTTGTCAATGAGTCCACGGCGCATGGAAAGAGGCTCAGGAACCAAACACAAACCATGGTGAGAACATTGTTTCCAGGGACTGTTTCTGTTGCCGTCGTTGAAATTAAATATGTCGATGCCGACAGTGGGGAAATCATTATCGAGGGGATTGGCGCTGTTCGACCTTGGTCAGCGATGTTGACGAGCGCGATAGGTTATGGCGAGTCCCCCAACCGGGCAGTCTTACTGAAGCCATGTATGCAGACCAAGGACTGGGAACAGGACGACCACGGCCTACCTAGGAAATTCGAAAGGCTACGACTGCAAGTCCTCCGCTAGGTAGTCGGGCACTCCTCCCAAATTGCTGGAACATCTCTTGACGCTGCATGAAAGCTACACTGATTGGCAAAAACTTTAAAAGTGACTTTTGGTCCGTTTTCGGCTTTCAATGGACGGTTTGGAAAATCTAGATTGCAAACCTGTGTACCAACTCCCAACCCTCAGCAGCCGATGCAAACCTCCGAACTGCACACCTGCATGGAAGAGCAAACTACTTCTTCAAACTAGACTGCGTCAGCGCTGCCAGCGACCCGCGCGTGGTGATCAGTTCCGGGTCCAGCATCACCTCAATCACTGTGCCTTGTGGCCGTTCTAGCGCCGCCAACAGCTCAGCTTCAAATTCATCTGCACGGCGGATACGCACACCGGCATAGCCGTAGGCGCGGGCCAATGCGGCGAAGTCGGGGTTGTTCAGGTGGCTGCCTGCTTCGTGCTGCGGGTATTCGCGCTCCTGGTGCATGCGGATGGTGCCGTACATGCCGTTGTTGAGCAGCAGGATGATGCTTTTGGCACCATGCTGCACGGCGGTAGCCAGCTCTTGGCCGTTCATCAAAAAGTCGCCATCGCCTGCAATGGTGAAAGCTACGCGCCCCAGGATGGCCGCAGCAATGCCCGCTGGCACACCGTAGCCCATCGCACCGTTGGTGGGCGCAAGCTGAGTCTTGTGGCCGCTGGCCAGGCCGGTGTAGCGGTAAAAGCGATGCAGCCAGCTGGCAAAGTTGCCTGCGCCGTTGGTCAACACCGCATCAGCGGGCAAATGCTTTTGCAGCAAGTCAATCACACGGGGCATATCCACCAAACCGCGCTCGTTGTCCGCTGGCAGGTCTTTGATGGTGCTGGGCTGCAGGTTGGCCAGGTAGTCTGCGTTGCAGCCTTGCGTCCAGCTCTCCCATGACAGGTTGACCGGGGCGGTCAGCACCTCCAGCGAGCGGGCTGCGGCACGCATGCTGGCGTGGATGGCCAGATCAGCCTGGTACACGCGGTTGAGTTCTTCGGCGCTGGCGTGAATATGCACCAGCGTTTGCTCCGCTTTGGGCGCTTGCAGCAGGGTGTAGCCGCCCGTAGTCATCTCACCCAGGCGCGGGCCGATGGCGATGATCAGGTCGCTGTCTTTGATGCGCCGGGCCAGCGCGGGGTTGATGCCAATGCCCACGTCGCCCGCGTACTGTGGATGAAAGTTGTCAAACGTGTCTTGAAACCGAAACGCATTGCCCACCGGCAAACGCCAGTTTTCCGCAAAGCGCTGCAGGGCTTGCGCGGCTTGTGGCGTCCAGCCGCCGCCGCCCGCGATGACAAACGGGCGCTCTGCTTTTAATAGCAGCTCACGCAAGCTGCGCAAGGCCCCCGGGTCACTCCAGGCATCAACAGGCTCTACGCGGGGCAGCGGTTGGGGCAACTTACCCGTAGCTGGGTTGGGCAGCACCACTTGGGTCAGCATGTCTTCGGGCAGCACCAGTACCACCGGGCCGGGGCGGCCATTCATGGCGGTGGCAAAGGCGCGGGCAATGTACTCGGGGATGCGCGCCGCATCGTCAATGCGTTCCACCCGCTTGGCCATGCCGAGTGCGCTGGGGCCGAACATGACGCGATAGTCCATCTCCTGAAACGCTTCGCGGTCGCGCTGTTCGCTGGCCACGTCACCCACCAACAGCACCATGGGTGTGGAGTCTTGAAACGCGGTGTGCACGCCGATGCTGGCGTTGGTGGCACCCGGCGCGCGGGTTACAAAACACACGCCGGGGCGGCCGGTGAGTTTGCCCACCGCCTCGGCCATGAAGGCGGCACCGCCCTCTTGTCGGTTGATGACAAACTGAATCTGATCCCGGTACCGATGAAAACCATCCAGCACCGCCAGATAACTCTCCCCAGGCACACCAAAGGCGTGGGTTACGCCCTGCTCGATAAGGCATTGCACCAACAGGTGACCTGCAATTGGGGGGGCAGAGATGAGTGTCATGCGCTCCATTGTGCCGATACTTTTGCCGATACTTTCGCCGCTTTTTACCGCGTAGTCCGCTGCCCCACACCCAGCGCAGCCACCACACTCAGCAACAGCACCGCTGCAGCGCCCAGCAGCGTGGCACCGTAATGGCCCCGGTCCATCAGCGCGCCAAACACCACGGGCGAAATGGCAAAACCGGTGTCCAGCCCCGAATACACCAAACCATAAACCCGCCCGGTAGCGCCCTTGGGCGTGGCCTTTTTGATCATCATGTCCCGCGACGGGCCGCCAATGCCCACAGCAAACCCGGTGCTGGCCAGCACCACCATGGTGGCTGTGGCACCCAACACGCCCGTGCCGCATAGCGCCAGCAAGGCAGCGCCTGCTGCCATGGCCATGGCCACCACGCGGTCGCTGTTTGCCACCTTGGCCGCCACAAACCCACCCACAAACATGCCGAACGCGCCACATAGCATGTACGCCGTGAGCGTGAGCGTGGCCGCCTCAAAACTAATGCCATGCATCGCTTTGAGAATGGACACCGAAAAGCTTTGCACCACCGCCAGCGTCATGGTGGACAGCAAAAAGAACCCAAAGCACCACCACACCACGGGCAGTTTCATAAACGCCATGTCGTGCTCTTTGTGGGCCGTGGGCTCGTGCACGATCACCTTGGTGCTGAGCTTGTCGCGCTGCAACACCGCCAGCGCCAGGATGAAGGCATACATCACCGCGGCGGCCAGGTAGGCATTGCGCCAGCCAAAGCCCGCGCTGATGCTGGCAAAAAAAACCGGCGCTGCGGCCCAGCCCAAATTGCCCGTGAGCCCATGCGCGCTGAACGCATAACCCAGCCGGGGGGCAGACACGCGTTGGTTCAGTATGGTGAAGTCCACCGGGTGAAAGGTGGCGTTGCCCAGGCCTGCCAGTGCGGCCACCAGCAGCAGGCCGGTGTAGCCGGTCACAAACGACGCACCAATGCAAGCCACTACAAAAATACCCAGCGCCACAAACAACAAGGGCCGTGCCCCCAGGCGGTCCACCGCAAAACCTGCACTAGCCTGCCCTACGCCCGACACCACAAAAAACGTGCTCATCAGCAAACCCAGCTCCGAATAGCTCAAGCCAAACTCTTTCATGAACACCGGAAACATCAGCGGCAAGATCAGGTGCGCAAAGTGCGAACTGGCGTGCACCAGCCCCACCATGCCGATGATAGCGGCGTCTTGCTTGAGGGGAACTGAAGCCATAGATGAGTGGTGGGGAGGCTGAAGTGTTGCAGTGGTCATGGCCGCATCGTACCGGAAGCCCCACTCTGCAAAGGTCGAGCTGGAGACACAGCCACTGCTACCATCAGCCACCAAACTTGGAGCCGTTATGTTCAAAATTCTGCTAACCATTGTCATCGCCGTGATTGCAGCTGCGCTTTTGTATGCGGCCACCCGTCCCGATAGTTTCCGCGTGGAACGCAGCACGCGCATCAATGCCTCACCAGACAAGATATTTGCGCTAATCAGCGACTTTCACCAATGGGAGAAATGGTCGCCCTGGGAGAAAATTGACCCCACAATCCAACGCACCTATACCGGTGCGACCCAAGGCCCGGGTGCTGTTTACGCTTGGGCTGGCAACAAAGACATTGGCCAAGGGCGCATGGAGATTACCGAAGCCGCTGCGCCCAGCAAAGTGCTTATCAAGCTGGACTTCATCACCCCCTTTGAAGCCCACAACACCGTAGAGTTCGCCCTACTCACACAAGGCGCCACCACTATCGTGACACAAGCCATGTATGGCCCAAGCCCGTTCATCTCGAAATTGATGAGCCTGGTGTTCAGCATGGACAAGATGGTCGGCGGCAAGTACGAAGAGGGCTTGGCTAATTTAAAGGTATTAGCGGAGCAATAACTTGCTCCTGAATTTATAGCTGCTTACGCATTTTCCGCAAGGGCCAGCGACCTATTCGGCTACATTTTCGGGCTACTGCGAAACCTGCACACCCTTCCAAAACGCCACCCGGTCTCGCACCATCGCGGCCTCGGGTTTGGGGTCGGCGTAGTACCAAACGGCGTCGATGTTCATCTCACCATTCACCATCAGCGAATAGTAGCTGGCCTGGCCTTTCCAGGCGCAGCTGGTTTTGTGGTTGCTGAACTGCACGTAATCGCGGTTCAGGGCGCTGGCGGGAAAGTAATGGTTGCCCTCTACCAGCACGGTGTCGTCGCTTTGGGCAATCACGGTGCCGTTCCAAACAGCTTTCATAAAATTCTCCTAAGGGTTAGTTGTGCTTTTATTGCACCACAGGCTGCCCAACTGGAGAGACTTTCGGGGGTAATAGGATTGGCTTATCCTGTGGCAACTTTTTAAAGGAATATCCATGGCTACACCGCACTATTTTTTGCGTAGAACCCTCCTTGCGCTAGCAGCAGGCTTGATGACTGTAGGTGCAGCGCACGCACAAAGCGCAGTGCGTGTTGGCTCAAAAATCGACACCGAAGGCAAGCTACTGGGCAACATCGTAGTGCTGGCGTTAGAGGCCAATGGCATAAAAACCGAAAACAAGGTGTCCCTGGGCAACACCAAAGTAGTGCGCACCGCGCTGCTGGCGGGCGAGATTGATCTTTACCCCGAATACACCGGCAATGGAGCCTTCATGCTGGGTGACGAAGGCAACAAAGCGTGGAAAGACCTGCGCGCTGGCTACGAGCTGGCTAAAAAAATGGATTTTGAGAAGAACAAAATCGTGTGGCTAGAGCCTGCGAATGCCAACAACACCTGGGCCATCGCCGTGCGCAAGGACATTGCCACTGCCAACAAACTGCGCACGCTGGATGACATGGGCCGCTACATTGCAGGCGGCGGCACATTCAAGCTGGCTGCCTCTGCCGAGTTCATGGAGCGCGCAGACGCGATGCCAGCTTTCCAGTTGGCTTACGGTTTCAAACTGAAAGCCGACCAGGCACTGGTGTTGGCTGGTGGCGACACGTCCGCCACCATCAAAGCGGCGGCTGAAAAAACATCGGGTGTGAACGCCGCCATGGCCTATGGCACCGACGGCCCGGTGTCTGCGCTTGGGCTGGTGGTCATGGAAGACCCCAAAGGCGTGCAACCCGTGTATGCCCCAGCACCTCTGGTGCGCGAAGAGGTACTCAAGCGCACCCCGGCCATTGCCACAGTGCTGGCACCCATCTTTAAGTCACTAGACGGCCCGACC
>JBEGPS010000254.1:0-3073 GCA_041181325.1 Pseudomonadota bacterium | reverse complement strand
GCAGACCCTGGTGCACCGCGCGAGCAATTCTTCGGAATTCGAGGGTGAGCTAATCTCCCTGGCACCGGGCACACACTTGTCCAAGTATGTGGGCAAGGCGGTCAGTGCTTTTGAGGTGGCTATGCTCGACCTGCAAGGCCAGCTGGCCAACGCCCCGGTGGTAGATCTGTTGGGCGGCGCGGCCCGTGATGCCGTACCTTTCAGCGCCTATCTGTTCTTCAAGTACCCTGAACACATCGACCATCCTTACGCGGCCGACCCCTGGGGTGAAGGCATTCAACCTGAGGCGTTGGTGGTGCAGGCGCGCCGCATGATCGAGCAATACGGCTTTAAGAGCATCAAGCTCAAGGCGGGGGTCTTCCCGCCAGAGCAGGAGGTGGCCGCGTTGTTGGCGCTAAAGCAAGCCTTTCCGGATGCACCACTGCGGATCGACCCGAACGCCAACTGGAGCGTGGCCACCAGCCTCAGAGTGGTTGAGCAGCTTCGCGGCGTGCTCGAATATTACGAAGACCCTGCACCGGGATTGGACGGCATGGCCGCCGTTGCGCGCAAACTCAGGGAGTTGGGCGGTGTGCCGTTGGCCACCAACATGGTGGTGACCGACTACAAGGAATTTGCTGAGAACGTGCGCCTGGGGTGCCCAGTGCGCATTGTGCTGTCCGACCACCATTACTGGGGGGGTCTGCGCACCACGCAGCAGCTCGCGCGCCTGTGCCAGACTTTTGACATGGGCTTGTCGATGCACTCCAACTCGCATCTGGGCATCAGCCTGATCGCGATGACGCATCTGGCCGCTTCGGTTCCGCATCTGGCTTATGCCTGTGACACGCATTACCCCTGGCAGGACGAGGAAGTGGTGCAAGGAGGGCGTCTGAAGTTTGAAAACGGCAGCTTGCGGGTGCCGCGGGGACCTGGTCTGGGCGTGACGATTGACAGCGAGGCACTGGCCCGCTTACACGACAACTATCTCCATTGCGGTATTCGCAACCGTGACGATCTTGGGCAGATGCGCAAGTACGACCCGACATTCACTGGCAAACAGCCAAGGTATTGAACATGAATAAGTACACCCCACCTCTCGCCATCCGCATGCACCCGGATGACAACGTGGCCATTATCGCTAACGACGGAGGCCTACCCTCAGGCACAGTCATGACCGAAGGCCCTGCCGCTGGTTTGACACTGCGTGACAAGGTTCCGCAAGGCCACAAGTTGGCCTTGAAAGACATCGTCGCAGGCCAAGCCGTGCTGCGCTACAACGTGCCGGTGGGCTATGCCCGCGAAGCGGTGTTGGCAGGCAGTTGGGTGCACGAGCGCTTGCTCGACATCCCGACAGCGCGTGAACTGCAAGGCTTGCCCATGGCCACGCAGCCTGCGCCGGTCTGGGCACCGCTCGAAGGTCATACCTTCGAGGGCTATGTGAATGCCGATGGATCGGTGGGCACACGTAACCTGCTGGCCATCACCACTACTGTGCAGTGTGTGGCAGGTGTGCTCAAGGTGGCGGTCGATCGCATCGAACGCGAACTGCTGCCGATGTACCCGAACGTGGACGGCGTGGTCGGCCTTGAACACACCTACGGCTGTGGCGTGGCGATTGAAGCGCCTGGAGCCGAAATCCCGATCCGCACCTTGCGCCACATCAGCCAGAACCCCAACTTCGGCGGCGAAGTGATGGTGCTTAGCCTGGGCTGCGAGAAGCTGCAACCCTCGCGTCTGCTGCCACCGGGCAGCTTCCCGATCCATGATGCACGCGACGCAGCGCAGGGACCAGACGTGGTCTGCCTACAAGATGATGAGCATGTAGGTTTCATGTCCATGATCAACAGCATCGTGCAGCGTGCGAAGCCGCATCTGGAACGCTTGAACGCACGCCACCGCCAGACCCTGCCCGCCAGTGCCCTCGTCGTGGGCGTTCAGTGTGGCGGCAGTGATGCGTTTTCGGGCGTGACGGCGAACCCTGCCGTGGGTTACATGGCCGACCTGATCGTTCGCGCTGGGGGCACGGTGATGTTCTCAGAAAACACCGAAGTGCGTGACGCAGTTGAGCAACTCACCAGCCGCGCAGCGACACGCGCCGTGGCCGAAGATGTGATACGTGAACTGGGCTGGTACGACCAATACCTTGAGCGCGGCAGCGTAGACCGCACCGCCAACACCACTCCGGGCAACAAGGCAGGTGGCTTGTCCAACATCGCCGAAAAAGCCATGGGCTCGATCATCAAGAGCGGCAGCGCCGCAATTGGCAGCGTGCTCGCTCCGGGTGACAAGCTCCGCCCCGACCAGAAAGGCCTGGTTTTTGCCACCACGCCCGCGAGCGATTTCATTTGCGGTACGCTGCAGCTGGCCGCTGGCATGAATGTGCATGTATTCACGACTGGCCGTGGCACGCCCTATGGCCTGCAGGCTTGTCCGGTGGTCAAGGTCGCCACGCGCAGCGACCTGGCCCGGCGCTGGCACGACCTGATGGATTTCAATGCAGGTCAGATTGCCGAAGGCGTGATGACGATAGAGGACGCTGGTTGGGCGTTGTTTCACTTGTTGCTGGAAACCGCCAGCGGCAAGAGAACCTGGGCAGAGCACTGGAAGCTGCATAACGCGTTGGTGCTTTTTAACCCCGCACCGATCACTTGAAGTAAAGACAAATCATTTGATTTTTAACTCATGAAGAAGGATAAAAGTATGTTGAAAAAACGCAACCTGATGCTTGCTATCGGACTCGCCGCCTTTGGCCTGATGAGCCAAGGTCAAGCCATCGCCCAAGCAGATTACCCCAACAAGCCGATCAAACTGATCGTCGCCTTTCCTCCCGGTGGCACCAGCGATGTGATGGGCCGTTTGATGGCGGAAGAGTTAGGAAAAGTACTCAAGCAGCCTGTTTTGGTCGAGAACATTGGAGGTGCTGGCGGAGTGATTGGCATCGATCGTGCGGTAAAAATGTCCCCCGATGGTTACACCATCATCCAGACTGGTGTGGGTCAGAACGCGGTGGCGCATGGCCTTGACCCCAACATCAAGTACGACTCGCTGACCGATTTCATCCACCTTACGCAGGTTCACTCGGGCCCTAACG
>JBEGPS010000253.1:0-6585 GCA_041181325.1 Pseudomonadota bacterium | reverse complement strand
GCCAACCTGAGCCAAGCACTCAAACTGTACAAACTGGACAACCAGCGCTACCCCGCTGCAGACCAGGGTCTGCAAGCCCTGGTGGCCAAACCCACCGCCGGGACCGCACCAACCAACTGGCGCCCCTACTTGGAAAAACTTCCCAACGACCCCTGGGGCCGCGCCTATTTGTACATGAACCCCGGCCTCAAAGGCGAGATTGATGTGCTGAGTTTTGGCGCGGACGGTCAGGCCGGTGGCGAAGGCAAAAATGCAGATATCGGCAGCTGGCAATGAAGTGAGGGGCTTCACATTGCTGGAGCTGATGGTGGTGGTGGCCATTGTGGCGCTGGCGTCGGTAGCGGTAACGCTTAGTTTGCGCGACTCAGGCCAAGCCCAATTGGACACAGAAGCCCAGCGACTGGCCGCTCTGCTGGAATCGGCTCGTGCCCAATCGCGCACCTTGGGGGTGCCCGTGATATGGCGGCCCACCGCAACCGGGTTTGTGTTTGAAGGCGCGTCCGCGCTACCCAGCCACTGGCAAAACACCGATCCAAACACAGACATAGCCGCTAGCGTGACCCGCCCCCTATTGCTGGGGCCGGAGCCTTTGATTTCGCCACAGCGCGTGCGGCTGTGGATGCGCGCGCAGCCCGGGCGCGTGCTGTGGGTTGCCACAGACGGCGTGCGGCCCTTTGCGGTCCAGGCTGATAGTGGGGCAACTGCCGCACCCCCCACGGGTGCAATGCCGTGAAGCCCCATGCGTAACCAGCACACCGGTTTCACCTTGATTGAAGTGCTAGTGGCGCTGGCCATCGTGGCCACAGCGCTGATAGCAGGGCTGCAAGCCACCGCCAGCATGACCCGAAATGCCGAGCGCCAGTCAGACCGCCTGCTAGCACAGCTATGCGCAGAAAACGCCCTCACCGCCGTGCGGCTTGCGCGGCGCCTGCCCGATGTGGGCGACTCCACCACGCCGTGTGAGCAAGCCGGGCGCACGCTGGACCTGCGCCTGTTGGTGCAACCCACGCCCAATCCCAACTTTCGCCGGGTAGAGGCCCACATTTCGCGCCAAGGGCTGCCACTATTGAAACTGAGCACCGTGGTGGGGCGGTACTGATGCGCCAAGGTACAAAGGGTTTCACCCTGATAGAGCTGATGGTAGCCATCAGCATCCTGGCGTTGATCGCGCTGATGGGCTGGGGCGCGCTGGACGGCATGCAGCGCGCCAATACGCAAACCCAAACCCACACCGAAGCCGTGCTGGCGCTGGATGCTGGCTTGGGCCAATGGGGTGCTGACCTGAACGCACTGACCGCACTTACCAACACCAACCCCCTGGACTGGGATGGCCGCGTGCTTCGCATTACCCGCCGGCACAGCGCTGACGCAGCGCTTGGTGTGTCTGTGGTAGCCTGGAGCACTGGCCAGCGCAACGGTGCTCTGCAGTGGTTGCGCTGGCAGTCGGACCCGGTGCGCACGCAAGCCCAGTGGCAAAGTGCCTGGCAAGCTGCCGCACTGTGGGCACAAAGCCCCAGCGACGAGGCGGTTAAGCGCGAAGTGCTGCTCACGCCCCTCCTGCAGTGGCAGCTGTTTTATTACCGCGACAACGCCTGGAGCAACCCCCTATCGGCCAGCGGCTCGAAGCAAACCATGCCCGAAGGCGTGCGCCTTGTGCTGACCTTGCCCGCGCCGCACCCAATGGCAGGCACGCTCACCCGAGACTGGGTGCAGCCCACCCTAGGAGGTGCCAGCCAATGACGCGCCTCGCCCACCACCAACGTGGTGCAGCCATTTTGTTGGCCATGCTGATCGTTACGCTGGTGGCAACGCTGAGCGCCACAGCACTGTGGCAACAATGGCGAGGAGTTGAAGTGGAAACCGCAGAACGTGAGCGATTGCAAAGTGCTTGGCTATTGCATGGCGCGCTGGACTGGGCTCGGCTCATCTTGCGTGAAGACGCCCGCGCAGGCAACACAGACCACCTGGCCGAGCCTTGGGCTGTGCCACTCAAAGAGGCGCGGCTGTCCGCATTTTTGGCAACTACCGAAGGCGCAACTGACACCGCAGACTCCGTACAAAACGTATTTTTATCTGGCGGCATCACTGACCTGCAAGCACGCCTGAATGTGACCAACCTGGTGCAGGGCGGCGAACCACAAACCACCAGCGTGCAAGCCTTTGCGCGGTTGTTTGCAGCGCTGGGCTTGCTTGACGCCGAGTTACTGACCATGGTTGACCAATTGCAGATGGCGCAACTGGCGCAACTGACAACGGCACCTCAGCAAGGCGACGCGAAAAAAAACCAAGCGGCCGCCAAATTTGCCGCCACGGCCTCCCTGATCCCCACTACCTTTTCGCAACTGGCATGGCTAGGCCTATCTCCAGCAACGCTGCGCACCTTACAGCCCTATGTGACGGTGCTGCCACAGCGCACACCCGTCAATATCAACACCGCCTCGGCGATCGTGTTGCACGCCAGCATTCCCAAGCTGAACCTGGCAGACGCACAAAAACTGGTAGCAGCGCGAGCGCAAAGCCATTTTCGCAGCCTCAGTGACGTGGCAAAAGCACTAGACAACCCCGACCAAGCGCTGAGCGAATCGCTGCACAGCGTGAACTCCAACTACTTTGAAGTGCAAGCAGCGCTGCGGGTTGAGGGCCGCCAAGTATTTGAACGTGCCACCGTGCGGCGCGACGGACTACAGGTCAATACCCTGGAGCGCGCCCGTTTTGCAGGCAGTGCCTTCGTACAATGAGCACGCGCTCATGAACGATGTACTCACCCCCCTTACCCTTGGCACCGACACCGTGGCGGTGGTGCCAGCGAGCGCACTGTCATGGCACCAAGTGCAGTTGCCCAAAGGCAGCTTGCGCTCACCGCGCCTGCGTACAGTGCTAGAGGGCCTGCTGGAAGACCTGCTGCTCGACGAGCCTGCCCTACTGCACTTTGCACTGCAGCCCAATGCCACCACTGACACCCCGGTATGGGTGGCGGTGTGCAACAAGGCGTGGTTGCG
This sequence comes from Pseudomonadota bacterium, assembly GCA_041181325.1. GTDB lineage: Bacteria > Pseudomonadota > Gammaproteobacteria > Burkholderiales > Burkholderiaceae_C > Allorhodoferax. Next base: position 3,586 of record JBEGPS010000253.1, on the reverse strand, counting down.
CGACGCATTGGCCGCTCTACAAGCCAACGCTATCACCGTACGCCGTGTGGTTCCCGAATGGGCCCCCACGGGCAGCACTGCGCTCACCGCGCCCGAGCGGGTGTGGGTGACCGGCGACCCACACACTGCCCGCATGGTATGGACCGACGCCAAAGGCGTGCACCAGTTACCGCTGCCAGCAGACCAAGTGCTGCCCCATTGGCTGCCATGGCTCCACACCTCACCCGACGCCTCGCCCGATAGCGCCCCTGAACTTTGGGCCGAGCCAGCCGTAGCGCAGTGGGCCGAGCAGCTGTTTCACCGCCCCGCACAAATCGCCACGCCGCTAGAGCGCATGCAAACCACGGTGGGCGCACACTGGGACTTGGCTCAGTTTGACTTGGCCCAGCGCAGCCCGCTGTTGAACCGCGCAGCCTCGGCACTGGCCGCCCTCGCAGGTGCGCAGCAATGGCGGCCCGCCCGCTGGGCGGTACTTTGCATCGTACTGGCCCAGTTGGTGGGGCTAAACGTGTTTGCCTGGCGCGCCAGCAGCGTGCTAGATGCACAGCGTGCGGATATTGGAAACGTGTTTAGCAGCACGTTTCCCAAAGTGAGTGTGGTGGTTGATCCAATGCTGCAAATGCAGCGCGAGGTGGCGGCCCTTTTGCAAAATGCGGGCAGCGCATCACCACGCGACTTGGAAAGCCTACTTGCGGCTTATGGCACAGTTTTAAATAGTTTTAGCCCCTTAGCCCCCGCTGATAGTGCGCAAGCAGCTATTGAATTTATAGCAGGTGAATTGCGGGTCACTGGCAATGTGCCTAACGCCCAGCAGCTCGATGCCGCCAGCGGACTGTTGCAAGCACAGAGTTTTGCGGCCAAGCTCGATGGCAACACCCTGGTGATCACTCTCAGGAGCAGGCCATGACCATGCGTGACAAGCTTGGCAGCAAGTTTGAAAGTAGCTTACGCACTTGGTGGGCTGAGCGCGACGCCCGCGAAAAGAAACTGCTCGCAAGCGCAGCGCTTTTGATGGCACTGGCCGTGGTGTGGCTGGTGGCAGTAGCCCCGGCCCTCAAAACCCTGCACCAGTTTGACGCCAAGCACAGCACACAGGAAGCGCAACTGAACACCATGCGCACACTGCAAGCCCAGGCCCAAACCCTGCAAGCGCAGCCCCAGCTCAGTGCCAGTGCAGCCAATCAGGCGCTGCAAGCGGCCACCGAAAAAGCCTTTGGCACCCAAGCCGACATCACCTTGGGCAATGGCAGCGCAACGGTCCAACTGCGCAATGTGTCGCCCAACGCACTGGCGCAGTGGCTGGCCAATGTGCGCAGCCAAGCCCATGCAACGCCCATGCAAGCGCGCATCTCCCGCGGCACCGCTGGTAACAGCACTGGCGATAAAACTGGCAATAGCATTGGCTGGAGCGGCACTGTGCAGCTCGCCTTGCCTGCCAACTGAGCACACACACATCGCACCATGGCGCGCACAAAGTTATCTACCGCTTCCGGTCGCCAACGATTGCAACCCGACGCACCTTGGCGCTGGGCCGCTATGGGCACGGTACTGGGCACGTTGTTAGCGCTGGTACTGTTTGCCCCAGCACAGTGGCTAGCCAGTGCCGCAGCACTAGCCACCCAGGGCCAAGTGCAACTGCGTGCTGCCCAAGGCACGGTGTGGAGCGGCTCGGCCCAACTGGTGCTGGGTGCGGGCGGCGGCAGCGATGCACTCACTGCTTTGCCGTCAAGGGTGGGGTGGCATTTGCGCATGGGTTTAAGCGGCGCGTCCCTTGCCCTGGCCGCGCCTTGTTGTTTAAGCCACGACTGGGTGTGGCACGTCGCCCCCACGCTGAGCGGCGTGGTAATCACCCCTGCGGATATTGCTGCAACCCAACCCTCGCATTGGCCCAGTAGCGTCTTGGCCGGGCTGGGTACGCCTTGGAACACCTTACAACTCGACGGCACGCTGGCCCTGTCGGCCCACCACCTGCGACTGGAATTTGCGGGTGGTCAGTGGCTGCTGCAAGGCAGCGCACAACTCGACGCCCTGCGCATGGCCACCAGCCTGTCCACCCTTAAACCCATAGGCAGCTACCGCTGGCAATGGCAAGGCGGCGCTGCCCCAACGGTGAATTTAAGTACGCTGGATGGCAGCCTGCAGCTCAGCGGCCAAGGCAGCTGGGTCAACGGGCGGATGCGTTTCGAAGGCGCTGCCACTGCGCAGCCCGAGCGCGCTGATGCGCTGGCCAATCTTCTCAATATCATTGGCCGACGCGATGGCGCGCGCTCCATCATCAAAGTGGGTTAAACCGCATGCAAGTCTCTCTACCCTGCCCCTTGAAGTCTCTAATGTCTTTTAAGGCGGCATCAAATGCTCTGTTTTTTATAGCTGCTTGCGCACTATGGACGGGCGCTTCCGGCACATTTGCCTCTAAAGTACAGGCACAAACACCGGCTGCAACCAAACGCGGTGAGCTTGTCACGCTCAATTTCAATGGCGCAGAGATTGAAGCCGTAGCCCGCACCATTGCCACCATGACCGGGCGCAACGTGGTGGTGGACCCCCGGGTCAAAGGCGTGATGACGCTGGTGACCGACAAGCCGGTATCCACCGCCGTGGCCTACAACCAGTTTTTGGCCATGCTGCGCTTGCAGGGCTACACCGTGGTGCAGGCCGACGGGCTGGACAAAGTGGTGCCAGAGGCCGAGGCCAAGCTGCAAAGCAGCTCGGTGTCGGTAGCAGAGGGCAACGGCAGCGTGGCGGGTAACCAGCTGGTCACCCAAATCATCAAGCTGCAACACGAGAACGCCAACAACCTGGTGGCCGTGCTGCGCCCGCTGATCAGCCCCAACAACACCATCAACGTCAACCCCGGCAACAACGCGCTGGTGATTACCGACTACGCGGACAACCTCAAGCGCCTGGGCCGCATCGTGGCCGCGCTGGACGTGCCCAATGCCACCGACCTGGAAGTGATTCCCCTCAAACACGCCAGCGCCGCCGATCTGGCTCCCACGGTGTTGCGCCTGCTGGACAGCACCAACACTGGCGGCACGGCGGCCGGTGGGGCGGGGGATGCCAGCTTCAAGACCACCATCGTGGCCGAACCACGCTCCAACGCGCTGATCTTGCGCGCGGCCAACCAGGCACGGCTGGGTGTGGCCAAAAACCTGATTGCCAAGCTGGACCAACCCAATGGCGAGGGCAGCAACGGCGCTGCTGGCAACATCTATGTGGTGTACCTGAAAAACGCCAGTGCCACCCAACTGGCCGCCACATTGCGCGCCGCCATCAGTGCTGATGCACGGGCCGTCAGTACTGCCGCCCCAGCATCCAACACCTCCGGAGCTGCTGCTGGTGCTGCCAACCAGCCCAGCACCGGCGGACAAATTCAGGCCGACCCCACCACCAACTCGCTCATCATTACGGCCAGCGAGCCACAGTACCGACAGATTCGCGCCGTGATCGACAAGCTGGACGCCCGCCGCGCCCAGGTGTTTGTGGAGAGCCTGATTGCCGAGGTCAGCGCCGACAAGGCCGCAGAATTTGGCGTGCAGTGGCAGGGCTCGCTGGGCAAAGCTGGCGACAGCACCATTGGCCTGTT
>JBEGPS010000252.1:0-12440 GCA_041181325.1 Pseudomonadota bacterium | reverse complement strand
CAATTTCAAACCGGCATAGGCCAGTAACAAGGAGAGCAGGGAGCGAATCACACGCTCAGGCGTTTTGAACATCAGGTGGGAGCCCACCCAAATGCCGGGGATAGAGCCCGCCAGCAGCTTGGCCAACAAGGGCCAATCCACCGAACCCAGCGATGCATGTCCCAACCCGGCCACCAAAGTGAGTGGCACGGCGTAGGCAATGTCTGCGGCCACGATGCGCGGCAAGGGCAGTAATGGGTACAACACCATCAACACCGTAACGCCAATGTCCCCAGCGCCGACGGACGTGAGTGTAACCAGCGTGCCAATGAGCGCGCCAAACAGCAGCGGCAGGCTCCAGTGGCGGGGGCGGGCTGCAGCGGCTTCTTGACCGGCCAATACGCTTACCGGGGCCGATTTGCCGCGCAGCGCCTTGTAAAGCGTGGCCGCCGCAGTCAGCAGCAGGGCGCAACCCAATGTGGTGGTCATTATTTGCTGCACGGCGCCACTGGTGGCACCGAGCGTATGTAGCACGTACAGTGTGATGAGCGCAGCGGGAATACTGCCCGCCGACAAATTGAGCACCACTGGCCAGTCAATATGGCGCGAACGGGCCAGCTTGATGGTGCCGCCCATTTTGGTGAATGCAGCGAACAACAAATCGGTGCCCACGGCCAAATACGGCTTGATACCGAAAAAGAAAATCAAAATGGGCGTCATTAAAGAGCCACCGCCCACACCTGTGAGACCGACCACAAAACCAACAAAGAAACCCGCAAATACAAAGGCTAAATCATGCATAGGGTTGCAATGTAGATGCCCTTGCTTAGATTGAAAACTATTTTTTTGCTATTTCTATATTCTAAATTTGCATATGCTTACACGTGCACGCCCATAACCCGCACGCCAAGGGGCAGCAGGTCAGCTCACTCAGATCAGATTGCGCATGGCGCGAGCGGTTTCTAGCAGCACCGGCAGCACGCGCGCGGTGGCGTCTTCGGTGGATTCATTGCCCATGGGCATGGTGACGTTGAGCGCGCCCACCACGGCACTGCGGCGGTCTATCAGCGGCACGGCGATACCGCGGTAATTCAATTCGAGTTGTTGTTCCGACACAGCCCAGCCTTGTAGTCGAATGCGCGCCAGTTCCATGCGCAGGCGCTCTTTGCTGGCAATGGTGTGTGATGTGTAGGCTTTGATTTCAAAGTGGTTGAGCCACTGGTCCAGCCATTCGGGTTCGCGCATGGCCAGCATCAGCATGCCTGCCGCTGACACCTGCGCTTGTACCCGCGAGCCCAGCACGTATCCGGTGTTCATACTGCGGTTGCTGCCGTTGCGGGCGACGTAGACGATGTCGTCACCGTCCATTACGCTCACATACGCAATCTCTTGGGTGCCCGCAGTCACTCGCTGCAGGAATGGCTGCACAACGCGGGGCAATCGGGCGGACTCCAGGTACGACTGGCCCAGGCGCAAGATGCGGGGGGTGAGCCAAAACAGCTTTCCGTCGGTGGCCATGTAGCCCAGGTGTTGCAGCGTTAGCAAATAGCGACGGGCTGCGGTGCGGGTAATGCCGCAACGTTCGCCCACTTGGCTGGCGGTCATCCGGGGGAATGCGTCGTCAAAGGCTTCGATAACAGACAGGCCTTTTTCCAAGCCCGCTATCCAGTCGCGTTTGTCTAACGGGGATTTCACTTGAAGGAATGTGGATGGCAGGCTAGAGGGCACGACGTTCATGGGCGCTGATTTTTGAGGGGTTTAGACTTTTGGTTGCATAGGGCTAACCCTTATTACGTTCGTTTATCGAACTTAATTATGCGATTAACGAACAGTTTAAGAAAAATTTTCTTTCAAAATTGGGTGCTGGTCTATAAAGTGCAGCCCGAAGTCAGAATTTTGAACGAATAACGCACGGACAACCGTATGAGCGTTGTTGTAGTTCTTTTTTTGACCGCTTGGTATGAACGACAAATCCCAACTCAGGAGAACCTGCAATGCAAAAACGAAACGCTCTTAAATTGATAGCTGCCTGCGCAATGCTGATGGGCGCTAGCGCCGCTTTTAGCCAAGACGCCATTAAAATTGCCAACATCGTTGAACTGTCTGGTGGCGGCGCAACTGCTGGTACCAACTTCAAAAATGGTGTCGAGCTGGCGGTGAAAGAGATCAACGCCTCAGGCGGCATCTTGGGCAAGAAGATTCAAACCACCACCTCTGACACCCAGTCCAACCCCGGCGTGGCCAAGGGTTTGACCCAAAAAGCGGTGGATGAAGACGTTTTTGCCATTTTTGGCCCGGTGTTTTCCGGCTCCATCATGGTGTCCATGGCCGAGAGCCGCAAGGCCGAAATTCCCAACTTCACCGGCGGTGAAGCAGCCAGCATCACGATGCAGGGCAATCCCTATATCTTTCGCACCAGCTTTACCCAAGCCACGGCCATGCCCAAGGTGGCTCGGTATATCAGCGACCAAGCCAAGCTGAAAACCATTGCCATCATTTTTGTGAACAATGACTTCGGCAAAGGCGGCTTGGACATGATGAAGAAGGCGCTGGCCAATTCGACAACCAAAATAGTCGCTGAAATTTCTACCGATTCTGGTCAGGTTGACTTTTCTGCTGCGGTGTTGAAGGCCAAGCAAAGCGGCGCCGATGGCGTGTTTGTGTACACCAATGAAGAAGAGTCCGCACGTGCCCTGCGTGAGTTGCGCAAGCAAGGCTGGAACAAGCCCATCATTGGAGAGACCACACTCACAGGTCAAAAAGTGATCGAACTGGCGGGCGAAGCTGCCAACGGTGCTGTAGCCCACGTTGGCTTGACCGTGGATGCGCCGTTGCCAGCGATTCGTGCGTTCCGTGCCAAGTTTGAGAAGGAATACAAATATGTATCCGACCACAACGGCATGAAGGGCTACTCTGGCGTTTACACGCTGAAGGCAGCGATTGAAAAAGTCGGCAAGCTGGACCGCAAGGCAGTTGCTACTGCCCTGCACACACTCAAAGTCAGCACCAGCAAAGAGCCAGGCATTTTGATGGACGTGGCGTTTGACCAAAACGGCGATCTGGACCGTGAGAGCTTCTTGGTAGAAGTGAAAAATGGCCAGCAAGTAGTAGTAGCTACAGTGCCCGCGTTGAACGTAGCGGCGGCTGCACCTGCTGCCAAGCCAGCAGCCTTGGTCAAGAAGTAACCAATATTGCGCTGAAGGGCACCCATGACAGACTTTCTACAACTGCTGTTCAGTGGCCTGGCCACTGGCGCAATTTATGCCTTGGCGGCACTGGGTTTCACACTGCTGTGGCAGGCCAGTGGCACCATTAACTTTGCCCAAGGCGAGTTTGTCATGTTGCCCGCGTTCATGATGCTAGGCTTTTTGAGCATGGGCGCGCCTATGGCAGTGAGCTTTGTGCTCACTGTGGTGCTGGCCGTGTTCGTGCTCGGTTGGGTGTTCAAGCGTGGCTTGGTCGACCCATTGTTCAAGTTCGGCATGATGCCCATTGTGGTGGCGACCATTGGTTTGTCCATCGCCATGCGCAATGGGGTACGGGCGGGCTACAGCGCCGAGGCGCATCCATTCCCCAGTTTGTTTGCTGACAAGTTGTACAACATTGCGGGCGTTGCTATTACGTTGGCCGACATTGGCACCTTCTGTGTGGCCCTGATGCTGGTGTTTGCAACACAAGCCTTCATGACCAAGACCGTGACTGGTCGCGCCATGCAGGCTGTGGCACAGAACACTGAGAGTGCATCGGTGCTGGGTATCAACGTACCACGCATGATTTTTTACGCTTTTGCCATCAACGCCGTGCTGGCCGTGGCTGCTGCGCTGCTGGTTACGCCTACCTACCTGGCCAAATTCGACATGGGCGAGTCGCTGGGTAACAAAGCGTTCTTCGCCGCCATCATTGGTGGGTTTAACAACTCACGCGGCGCGCTCTTGGGCGGGTTGATTGTGGGTGTCTGTGAGAACTTGGCCGCGGCCTACATCTCCCCGGCCTATAAAGACGCTGTGGCGTTGGTGATTTTCATGGTCGTGATTTTGTTCAAGCCCCAAGGGTTGTTGGGCAAAAAAGAAGAACGCAAGGTCTGACATGAAAAAAACTACTCTCTTTTTTATAGCGGCTTGCGCACTACTGGTGCTGGTTGCACCACCATTTCTTAAAAATTACGGTATTTATTTGCTGTCGTATTGGCTAATCTTTGTGATCGCCACCATGGGCCTGAATTTGACAGTGGGCTATGCAGGTCAGAAATCGTTGGGCCACGCTGCTTTCTTTGGTATCGGTGCCTACACGGTGGCCATCATGATGAAGGCGGGCATCAGCTTCTGGCTGGGGTTGCCCGCTGCGGCACTGATTTGTTTTGTTACGGGCGTTGTGCTCGGCTTTCCGGCGCTGCGTGTGCAAACCATTTATCTGGCGTTTGCTACGCTGGGCTTCAACACCGCCATTTGGCTGGTGATGCGCAATGAAGAATGGCTGACTGGCGGCACCTTTGGTATTAACGGCATTGAGCGCCCCAGCCTGTTTGGCTTTTCGCTGGAAGGCAACCTGGCGTACTACTACTTTGTGCTGGGCATTGCGGTGGTGATGGCTGCATTGCAATGGGGATTGTTGCGCAGCCCGTGGGGCAAAGCATTCACGGCCTTGCGCGATAACCCCATTCGGGCTGAGAGCTTGGGCATCAATACCCGCAGCTACACGCTGCTGAGTTTTGCCATAGGTGCTGTGTATGCTGGTGTGGCCGGAGCGTTGTTTGCATCGTTGGTGCAGTTTATTGAGCCAGCGCCGTTTACTGTGGGGGCGTCCATCATGATGTACCTGATGGTGGTGGTGGGTGGCCCGGGCTACTTCCTGGGGCCGCTGTTGGGTTCTGCAGTGGGCGTCATCCTTCCCGAGTGGCTGCGCTTTGCGCAGGCTTGGTACCTGTTTGTGTTTGGCGCGGCGGTGGTGTTGCTGATGATTTGGCTGCCCGATGGTTTGCTGAGCATTCCTGACCGCATCAAGGCCAAACGCATAGCTCGCGTGGCCAGCGCAGCGCGTGCCGCAGCCGCTAACAACGTGGGAGCGAAACAATGAGCCAAGCCGCGACGCAAAGTGCAACACACAGCCCTGTACTCAAAGTCACCAACATCAAAAAGGCTTATGGCGCCATTCAGGCCGTCGGTGGGGTGTCTTTTGAAGTGATGCCGGGTGAGATTTTTGGCGTAATCGGGCCCAACGGCTCTGGCAAGACCACGCTGTTTAACAGCATGCTGGGGCAAATTACCCCTGACGAAGGCAAGATTGAACTCAATGGCCGCGATGTCACCCAATCCGGCCCGCTGGAGCTGAACCGCCTGGGCGTAGGGCGCACGTTCCAGACGCTGCAAGTGTTCGGCAAGATGACGGTGCGTGACAACCTGATCGTGGCTGCCCAGGAGCACAAGGGCACCATGCTGAGCCGTATGTTTGCACCCGGCGATTCGGGCCTGGGTGAGAAGGCCGATGCGCTGATCGACCAGTTCCATATTCGCCATGTGGCCGACAAAAAAGCCGGTGAACTGTCCTACGGCCAGCAAAAGCTGGTGGACATTGCCATGGCTTTTATGAGTGAGCCCGATCTGGTGCTACTGGACGAGCCATGTGCGGGCGTGAACCCCAGCTTGGTAGGTGGCATCAGCGCCTTGCTGAAAGAGCTGAACCGCAACCCGAAGTTTGGCAAGAAGAGTTCGTTTGTGGTGATTGAACACAACATGGACTTTGTGATGGACCTGTGCCACCGCATCATGGTGATGGTCGAGGGCCGGGTACTTGCTATCGGCACACCCGATGAAATTCGCAGCAACAAGCAAGTGCTTGATGCCTACCTGGGGAGCTGAGCCATGACGACACAAGATACCTGCATTGAGTTTGTTGATGTGGTGGCGGGCTACAAGGATTTCATGATCCTGAACAACCTGTCGTTCAAAGCCAAGCGCGGCACCATCACGTTACTGCTGGGGCCAAATGGTGCAGGCAAGTCCACGGTGTTGAAAACCCTGTTTGGCTTGCTCAAACCCCGCCAGGGCCAGATATTGCTGGATGGCATAGAGGTGAACGGCGCCAGCCAAAAGGCATTGCTGGCGCAGGGCATTGCCTTCGTGCCCCAGGGGCGCAACCTGTTTGGCCAGCTCAGTGTGTTTGAAAACCTGGAGCTGGGCGGCATCACGCTGGGTATGAAGACCACGCACGAGCGAATTCCCGAAGTGTTGGAATTCTTCCCCCGCGTGAAAGAGCGCATGCATTCACCGGCGGCAGCGCTGTCGGGTGGCGAGCAAAAGCAGCTGGAAATTGGCCGCGCGTTGCTGCTGCGCCCCAAGGTGATCTTGATCGACGAGCCTTCTATCGGCCTTTCCCCGTTGGTGGTGCAGGATGTGTTCAGGCTCCTGCGCAAGCTGGCAGACCAGGGCACTACGGTGCTGATGGTGGAGCAAAATGTGAAAAGCGCGCTCAAGATATCCGATGAGGCGATTGCCCTGGAGTCGGGTCGCCTGGTGCTGCAAAAACCGGCCTCGGACTTGCTTGCAGACCCCAATATTGAGCGGCTATTTTTGGGTGGAGCACACACAACTGCAACGCCAGTAGCTACTTCCATTTAGCGCGCATTTTTTATATTTCGGGAGAATCTATGAACCACACAACACAACGCCCCAGCGGTGCAGACCGCGAGCACATCGACGAAGGCCCCAACCCGCTTGGGCTGGAGGGCATAGAGTTCATTGAGTACGCCACGTCTAAACCACAGGCTTTGGGCCAAGTGTTGGAGGCCATGGGCTTTCGGCCTATCGCACGCCACCGCTCGCGAGAAGTGCTTTTATACCGCCAAGGCGATATCAACATCATCGTGAACGCCCATGGCAGGGGTGCGGCATTGACCGAAAAACCAGTGATTGCAGCTATTGCCCTGCGCGTGCAAGACGCTGCTGCAGCCTATCAACGTGCCTTGTCGCGAGGTGCCTGGGCGGTGCCGGTGCAGGTCGAGGTGATGGAGCTGCACATTCCGGCAGTGCATGGGGTGGGCAACAGCCGTATTTACTTCGTAGACCGCCACCGCGAATTTTCTATTTATGACGTGGACTTTACGCCGGTGCCCGCGGTGGACAAGAACCCACCGGCCATCAGTGGTTTGCATTTCTTTGGCGTAGTGCAGTACATAGGTAACGACCGCAGCGACGATTGGACTGAGTTTTATAGTGCGCTTTTGGGATTTACCGCACTGGAGCCGGACACCCGCTTTGGCATCTTGCCCAAGGGGCGTATTTTGCAAAGCCCGTGCAAAACGTTCTACTTGCAATTGATCGAGCCCGAGCCCGGTGTGCTGGATGTAGAAGACGACGAATGCTTCCAGCGAGTAGGCCTGGGTACTCCCGATGTGCAGGCCAGCGTGGTGGCTTTGCGCCAGCGCGGTATGGAATTTATTCCTTCCAAAGACCCGGCCCAAGACAGCAAGGGTGCTATCACGCGGCCTACGATGGGCAACGCCATGTTTGAGCTGGTCCACCACGTGCGGGGCTGAACACCATGAGCCAATTTGAAGGCAAATTTGACGACTTCGGGATGGACACCATCTCTTTGGCCGGTCCGCTCAAGGCCAAGCTGGCCGCCATGAAAGCTGCCGGATTTACCCAGGTCATGTTGCTAGCGCGAGATTTGGTGGGCCACCCAGACGGCTGGGAAGCGGCGGTGCAGGAAGTCAAGGACAGTGGCCTGCGCGTTACCGGTTTTCAGGTGCTGCGCGACTTTGAGGGCCTCTCGGGCCATCTACACGAGTACAAAATCGACATCGCCAAGAGCATGATGGAAATGTGTGCAGCACTCGACTGCCGCGTGATGTTGGCCTGTTCCAGCACTTCCACCCATGCCACGGGCGATACCGATACCCTGGTGCGCGACCTGCGCAAACTGGCCATGCTGGCCATTCCCCTCAATATTAAAATTGCGTTCGAGGCATTGTCGTGGGGCCGCACCATCAATGAGTTTCCCCAAGCGTGGGACTTGATCATGCAGGCCGACATGCCCAACCTGGGTTTGGGTTTTGACTCCTTCCACCTGTTTGCCACCAAAACGCCACTGGAAGAATTGGAAATTTTGGACCCTAGCAAAATATTTTTGGTTCAGCTCGCAGACTTTATGTGGAACGAAATCAAGACGGTGGAAGAGCGCATCACTACGGCGCGCACCTTCCGTGTGTTCCCCGGCGAAGGCGTGCACAGCGACGCCCTTGCTGAGCTGGTGCTCAAGCTGCACCAGCTGGGCTACCGCGGCGACTACAGCTTTGAAGTGTTTAACGACGACTACCAGCAAATGCCACTTCCCACTGTGGCGGCGCGCGCACGCCGCGCGGCGTTGTGGCTGGGTGAAGATGTTTTGCGTCGCTCGGTGCCGCTGCCGAACCAGTTGCGCCTGAAAAACGCCTGACCTCTGTTTGCAATGACAAGCGTTTTCGAGGGCGGCCTAGGCACCCCTGAAATAACCGATGTCTTTAGTTCGCACCAATGGGTGCGCGCCATGCTTCGGTTTGAAGCCGAGCTGACCCGAGCGCAAGCTGCTGCTGGGTTGGTTCCGCAAGCAGCTGCCATGTCCATTCTTGGCACTTGCAAGATTGAGCTGTTTGACACCGAAAAGCTGGGCCGGGAACGCAGCCGGTCCGACGGTCTTGTGACGCCGTTGGTTAAAAATCTCAAGGAAATGGTGGGGATATTCAACCCCGAAGCGGTGCAATTTGTGCACATGGGGGCCAGTAGTCAGGACGCACACGCGACGGTGATGGCGTTGGTTACTTCGGATGTGCTTCATCTCATTCGTGCAGATCTTGTGATGTGTGTCCAATCGTTGATGGTGCTGGCGCAAAAGTACCTAGACACGCCCATGTTGGTCAGGACATTGCTTCAGCCCGAGGCTGTCACCACCGTTGGTTTCAAATCTGTGAGCTGGGCCGCGCCACTGGTTCGAAGTTTGGCGCGTTTGGATATTGCCGGCAAACAGGCATTGCAGTTGCATATGAGGGGTGCGGCAGAAGCGTTGTCACCTATGCACGGATGCTGCGAAAGTGTGATGCAAGCCATGGCTGCTGCATTGAATTTGGGGGCTGCAGAGACTCCGTGGCAACCCCAGCGAGACACTTGGGTCGCTCTGGGGTGCGAATTAGCCGTGGTGGTTGGCAGCATCGGAAAAATTGCCCATGACTTGTTGCAGATGTCCCGGTTTGAAATTGACGAGGTGCAAGGGCTGGATGCCTTGGACTGCACTGCCGCTGTCACTGCCGCTCAGTGCGCGCCTCAGCGCATAGCGACTTTGCTGGCAGCCCTGTCCCAACCGTCAGACCGCGCACCGGGTGCCTGGCAGGTGGAGCAAGAGCAATGGACGCAGCTGGTGATGTCGGCGTATGGCAGCGCCCGCTCTATGGCGCAGGTGTTAACAATGATTTCTGTTGACCCCGGTCGTATGCAGCTGCATATCGATGCCGTCGCACGCCAGGTTGGACTGGAATCGTCTGAAAAATGGTTGGGTGCAGCACAAGTGAAACACGCCGCAAGTTTGGCAGCACATCAGTTGACATTGTGGGCGCGAGAATTTTGAGCTCAGGCTTTTTTGCCACGCAACTCGTGCATGCGTTCATTGAAATAGCTTTCCACCGTGTAGCGCTCAGACAGCACTACCTCACGGCGGGGATGGAGAAAAAGCGGTAGCGAGATGCGTGATTTCTTGGCTGCTTCACCAGTGGGATTGAGCACGCGATGTACCGTGGACGGATAGTAGTGGCCTGAGGCTTCTTCCAGCATATCGCCAATATTCACAATTAGCAGACCAAAGTCACACGGCACATCGTGCCATGCGTTGTCCTGTCCTAGCACTTGCAGGCCTGGTTCTGTAGCCGCAGGCAGTAGGGTCAAAAGGTTGATGTCGCCATGCGCAGCCGCTCTGACAGCACCCGGCGCTTCATCGCCACGCAGGGGCGGGTAGTGCAGTACCCGCAGCAGTGTGTGATCGCTGCCTTCAATCATCTGTGGCAAAGGCATGGAGTAGCGTGCCTTGACATCTGCCGGCGAGTTGTCCTCTACCCAGGAGAGTAAGGTGGTGGCAAGGGCCGCACCCGCTGCGTAATAGCGGCGCGCTGCGTCGGATACCTCATTGGGGTATCGACCCCAGGGGTAGATGTGAAAGAACTCTTTGAGGTCTTTTTGGGTGTGGTTTTTTGCAGTTTCAGAGACTGACGGCGAAAAGTACCCGTCCAGCTTGACGGGGTCTTGCGCATATGGGTGTTTGGCATCAGTCTGAAAAAAAGCGAGCCATTCGGCATAGATGCCTTCAACCAATGACTGGTCCAGCGGGTGGTTACGCAGCACGCCAAACCCGGTTTCGTGCAGACTCTTACAAAAATCTTGGGCGGCGGTAGGGCTGTTGAAATCGACAATCGGCAATTGCATAGCGGTCTTTCAGGCTGTGAGCCATGGGCCCATCAGGGTGTTTTCCAACACGACGTTACAGGCCACAGAATCGACTGTCATGCAAACGTGCGTATCTGGCACGTTTTCGGTCCAACCCGTCTGCGGATAGTCGATGTTTTTGCGGCGCATCATGGTTTGGCCTTGTGCCAAGCCGTCTGTGGCAACCCGAATGCGGCCTGTTTCCAGTGTGAAGAGTTCCGGGTTGGTGAGGTAAATGAAGGCCAGCACATCGTGCCCAAAACAGCCATGAATTTTTGCAACGTGGGGGTACAGGTTGCTATAAAAGTTGGCGTAAAAACTTACGGCATGCAACAGCGTATCGGTTGCAATATGGTTGTGGTGCTCGGCAATTTTTTTGAAAAGTGACACCGGAAGAATGACTTGGTGCGTAACGTCGAGCCCTACCATCGTGAGCTTCCAGCCCGCACAAAAGACCTGGTCTGCCGCGTGGGGATCGTTCCAGATATTTGCCTCGGCAACCGGAGACACATTGCCAGGCTCCACAATGGTTCCACCCATGATGATGACTTCCTTGAGCAGGGTCGCAAGCGCGGGTTCTAGCTTCAGTGCCGCTGCCAAATTACCCAGCGGGCCCACCGCTACAAGCACAATTTCGCCAGGATGCGCGCGGGCCATGTCCACAATGAATTGCGCGGAAGACCGTGGGTCGGCCACGCTATAGGTGGCTTGGCGGCTGGGTAAATTGCCCAATCCATCTGCACCGTGAATAAAGTCAGGCGGAGCTTCGCCGTTTTTAACCCATGGTGTTTTAACGCCCTTGGTGATTGGGATAGTGCGTTGTGCCAATGCAGTGAGGTACAGCGCGTTGGTGACGGCCTGATCGACAGATACGTTGCCAAACGTGGTGGTAATGCCCAACACGTCTATCTGGCTGTGAGCCAGTGCGTAGTACAGCGCCATGGCGTCGTCTACGCCGGGGTCGGTGTCGTAAATTACTTTGGTACGGGCGTCCATGGCTTGGGTCTATGGTTAGTTTGTAAGATTAAGGCCGCAGAATTGGCGCAATTGCGCTGTGGTTGCCTGGGTCTGATTGGCGTTGACAGCTAAAAACTGGTTAACGTCGTCGGCGCTGGGAATACTGCTTTGTGCCCCCAGGCGGGTGCAGGCCAGAGCTCCCGCAGCACTGGCAAATTGCAAAGCTGTTTGCAATGCGCAGCCTTTGCTTAAAGATGCGACCAACGTGCCACAAAAAGTGTCACCCGCTGCGGTGGTGTCAACGGCCGTTACGTGGAATGCGGGTTGCACCAAAAATTTACCATGATGGCGCGCGCAGCTTCCTTGGTGCCCCAGTGTGACAACAACGGTAGGTACATTGATAAGAGCTAGGCACTCGGCAATGGTGCCGCTGTGAAGTGTGATGGCTTGTAGCTCCCCCTCGTTGACCACCAGAATGTCGATTGCGTCCAGCAAACGCTCAGACAACGCCTGTGCGGGCGCTGCATTGAGAACGGTCAATACGCCCCGTTTACGCGCCGCTTGCGCGTAGTCTTCAATGGTGTCCAAAGGGATTTCCAACTGCATTAGCAAATGGGTTACGTCGTCCAACGACGGAAGGTGCTCAGGGCGTAAACAGGCGTTTGCGCCTGGAGCTACTGTGATAGCGTTTTCGGCGTCGTCAGACACGCAAATAAAAGCGGTGCCTGTAGGGTGGTCTTGTACCCTGACGGTGTGCAGTTGTACGTTGGCCTGTGTGAGTGAGGCTTCTAATGGAATTGCAAACGCATCGGCACCCAAAGCCACCAGCATATGTGTTAGCGCAGCACCGGATCGAGCGCAGGCTACCGCCTGATTGGCACCTTTGCCTCCGGGAAATGTTTTGAAGTCACGCCCCAGTACGGTCTCGCCGGGGCCGGGTATGTGATCAGCGCGCACCACAAAATCTAAGTTGGCAGAGCCCGCGACAAGTATCATCAAAGCCTCTTTTCATGGACCATCGTTTGCGCAATTGTGCCGCGAAAAATGATTTTTTCGCCTCGC
>JBEGPS010000251.1:0-8900 GCA_041181325.1 Pseudomonadota bacterium | reverse complement strand
ATTTGACGAGTGGCTGGACTGCTACACCAAGCCCCAGTCGCGTGCTCCCCCAAAACCGGGGAACACAGTCTTAAGCTGGCTTTCGCTCAAGCCCCATTGGCGCTTGAAGATGCCGCCCAGTACGCTGCGGTATTCGTTCAGTACCGGGTAGTCGCGGTTTTGAAACAGGGTGGCGACGGTCATCTGCACCTGTTCGCCTACCACCTGCTTGCCACGCACCGCACCGCCCAGTACCCACATGACACTGCCATGGCCGTGGTCGGTGCCGCGGTTGCCGTTTTGGCGGAAGGTGCGGCCAAACTCGCTCATCACCACGACCACGGTGTTGCGCCAGGCGCTGCCCATTTCTTGCGCAAACGCTGCCAGGCCCTGGCCCAGCTCGTCCAAACGGCTGGCCAGATAACCGGTGGCAGCTCCTTGGGCCACATGGGTGTCCCAGCCGCCAACGTCCACAAAGCCGAGCGCATATTGCTCGCGCATCAGGCGGGCAATGCGGCGCGCCTCCAGCTCAAAGCCTTTGGCAGTGATGGCGCCTCGGCTGGCAGCATCCATTTCGGCCGACATCTCGCGCATGACCTGGTCACGCACTGCAAAGCCACTTTGCACCGTGCCTTCCATGGCTGTGCCCTTGTACATGGCTGCAATGATGCTGCTTTGGCGCGTGTCCACCGAGGGCTTGGACAGGTTGCGCAAGCTGGTGTTGGGCACCCGCAGGCTGCCCTGCATGGCGATGGGCAACTGGTCGGTAAACGCCATCGGGGCAACGGAAAGCGTTGTTTTGCCACCTTGTATCTGTGCTGCCAATCGGTTTAAAAAGCCCGAGCCATAGCTGATGCTGCCGTTGCCGAACTGGCCCAGCTCGATGCTGTCTTGGGTTTCAAAGTGGCTGCGCGAGAGGTCGTCAGTGCCGCAAAAGGGCACAAAAGCGAGCTCGCCTTGCTGATAAAGCGGGAAAAGCGATTCGCGCAGTGCAGGGTGCAGACCCCATTCAGCGTTCAGCGGCAAGGCACTAGCCAGGTCGGACGAGGGCTTGGCGATGGCAATCTCCGGGCGCACTTCGTAATAAAAGCTGCTGCTGGTGGGTACTAGCAGGCTGGCTGCGTCCATGCCGCCACGCAAAAACACAAACAAAAACTTCGGCGTGCTACTGCTATTGCCAGGTGTGTTGCTGTTGCTGTTGTTGGCGGCAGGTGTGGCTGCATGCAATTGCACCCCGGGCAAACCCAGCGTGGCGGCAGCCGTGGTGCCCAGCGCTGTGTGTAAAAAATGACGACGTTGCATGGCGGACTCCGGTTGCTGTGCGGATCAGTGAAAGGGGGCTTAGCGGCTCATGGATTCAGGCGCAGCCAGCAAAAAAGTGTTCCACTCTTGCGGGGAGGCGGCTTGGTCCAAGGCTGCGCGGGTGGCGGGGCTCAGGGTGCTTTGGATGGCTTGGTAATACAGCGCGTTGGCCAGTTGGGGGAAGGCTGGCTTTTCAGTCGGCTGCGGGCCTTCGGTTTTAAACAGCCCCGCGCTGCCTGAGCCGATGGCCTTGGCGATCTCAAAGCGGGTGGTGAGCTGGCCCGCACTGTCCCAGGCCGAGGCGACCAGTGGGTAGCCGTCGGGTGTCTGGCGGCCATACAGCGGCTCACCCATGCGGTTAATCCAGTTCAGCATGGGGCCCACATTGAGTACCACTTTGTCGTCGTACGCCAGTCGCACCGACGACACCACGTAGCGCACCGGGTCCTTGAATTTGGTGGGGGGCGCTTCCATAAGTTCAGGCGCAGTAAACAGCGTTTCCAGCACCTTGGCAATCTGGCCATCAGTGGCCTTCCAGGTGGCGGCCATGCGGTCTACCAAGGCCTGCGGCGGGTTGTCTGACAGCCAGAAGGTGGCCAGCTTGCGGCTGATAAAGCGCGCTGTGGCGGGGTGACGGGCCAGTGCATCCAGCGCAGTCTCTACTTCATTCAGGCCTTCGCCGGTAACTGCGCTGCCCAGCAAAGTTTTGGGTGCCATGTCGTGGCGCTGCGGATTAAATTCAAACAGGCCACGGCGCACATACAGGCGCGTGAGTTCTTTGCGCACCGTGGTATTGCTGAGGTTCATGTTGACGCCTACCCCGGTGAGCACCCGCGCCAGCTCTTGCACGTCTTTCTGGCTGTAGCCGCCGTCTACCCCCAGGGTGTGCAGCTCCATTAGTTCGCGGGCAAAGTTTTCGTTGATTCGGCCTGCCGCGTTTTGCTCGTTGTCCAGGTAACGCAGCATGGCCGGGTGGTAAGTTACCGCACCCAGCAGTTCACGAAAACGCCCCAAGGCGTGCGGGCGCAGTGCGCTGTCTTCATAGTCGCCCAGCATGGCGCGCAGGTTGTGTTTGTAGAGGTGCACATTAAAGTGATTGAGCCAGAACCACGTCATTTGCTCTTGCACCTGGGCAGGGCTGTAGAGCGCGCGCAGCAGGTGGCGCGTGGCGGCCTCGCGTGAGAGGCGGGTTAATTCGTTTTGGTAAGCCTGCTGGGCGGTTTTCTTTTCCGCGTCGTCTTTGATGGCGTCAGAGTCTTTGCGCTGCTGCTCCATCTTGAGCACCAAGTCCATCAAATTGGTCTTGCTGATGGTCATCGCTCGCACCGTGTCGCGGGCAGGCTCTGGCAGGGCAGCTTCTTTGGGTTGTAATTGCAGCTGTAGCCATTGCGGGCTGCCGAGTCGGTCTAGCTCTTGGGTTGCGCTGCTGGTGGCGCCCCAAGTGGTTCGGTTTAGCCAGCGGTAATGCGTCTGCGCCGTAGTCGGGTTGGTGCTGGCTGGAACGGTTGCCACCGTAGGCAATGGCGCACAGGCATTCAAAACTGCGAGTGGTATGAGTACCCATGCAAAGGCGCTAAGGCGTGATAGCCAGAGTGGTAGTCTCATGTTTTGCATCATAGGCCGCAATGTTGGTTAGTGCCTATCGGCTTTAAGCGCTACCAAACTCGTCGCCCAGCTCTGTAGCGCGCTTTTGCGCGGCGAATAAGGCTTTGGCGAACAGGTCTTTCATGCCGCTCTCGTCCATCGACGTGGTGGCTGCGTAAGTGGTGCCACCTTTGGATGTGACGCGTTGGCGCAAGATTTCGGGTGGTTCGCTGGACTGTTTGGCCAGCTTACCCGCGCCGATGAAGGTAGCCACAGCCAGCTCATAGGCCTGGTCGCGCGGCAGGCCCATCACGGCACCGGCCTCAGTCATGGCTTCCAGAAAGTAGAAGACATAGGCCGGGCCGGAGCCAGAAATAGCGGTGACCGCGTCCAGCTGCGCCTCGGCCGTCAGCCACACAAAGTCACCCGTAGTTTCCACCACCATTTGCACCGTATGCCGCTGCGCGTGGGTCACAGCAGGGCGGGCATACAGACCGGTAATGCCCTTGCCAATGAGTGCTGGCGTGTTGGGCATGGCGCGAACAATGTGTTCGTTGTCCAACCACTGCGCAATGCTGTCGCTGCGAATGCCGGCAGCAACGCTCAGGTGCAACGCGTTGGGTGTATAGGCCTTCACTTGCTTGGCGGCTTCTTTGAACTGCTGGGGCTTGACGGCCCACACCACGACAGTGGCTTGGGTTATTGCGGAGCCCGCCTGCGCGTGCACCTGCACGCCAAACTGTTCCCTGAGCTTGTGGCGGGTTTCTTCAAAAGGCTCCACCACGTCAATGCGGGCCGGTGGTACGCCTTTGCGCAGCAGGCCGCTGATGATGGCACTGGCCATGTTGCCGCCGCCGATGAATGCAATGTGCTCGTCCATATGGGTCATTTCTTTGATGTGGATAAAGTGGCCAGACCGAACTTTAAAGCACGGTCTGGCGCACGGCGTGTTCCCAGCGCTCCATGCGCTCGCGGGCTTGGTCGGGATGCAGGGTGGGCTCAAAGGTGCGTTCGGCTTTCCACAGCGCGCCCAGTTCATCGGTGTTGCGGTACACGCCGGTGGTTAGGCCCGCCAAATAGGCCGCACCCAGCGCAGTGGTCTCAGTCACCACCGGACGCACAACGGGTATGCCCAACAGGTCGGCTTGAAACTGCATCAGCAAATCATTCACACACGCTCCGCCGTCTACCCGCAGTTGCGACACCGCTACGCCGCCCGCATTGACCGCATCACGGCCCATGGCTTTCAGTAGTGCCGCACTTTGGAATGCTATGCTTTCGAGAGCAGCTCGCGCAATGTGTGCAAGTGTTGAGCCACGGGTAAGACCCAAAATAGAGCCTCGGGCATCGGGCTTCCAATACGGTGCGCCCAGGCCGGTAAAAGCAGGTACCACCATCACGCCGCCTGAGTCCGGCACGCTTTGCGCCAAGGTCTGCACCTCTGCGCTGTTGGAAAACGCATGCAGTCCGTCACGCAGCCATTGCACCACCGCACCGCCCACAAACACACTGCCTTCCAGCGCGAATTCGGGCTTGGCGGTGGTCTGCGCTGTGCTGGTGGTGATTAGCCCATTTTGCGAGGTTTGGAAAGTGCTGCCAGTGTGCATCAGCATGAAGCAGCCGGTGCCGTAGGTGTTTTTCACCATGCCGGCCTTGAAACAGGCTTGGCCGAACAGCGCGCTTTGCTGGTCGCCCGCCACGCCTCCGATGGGGATGGCGTGGCCCAGCAGCCCGGGGGCGACCTCGCCAAACAGCGATGCCGACGGCTGCACCGCAGGCATCAGGCTGACAGGAATGTCCAGCGCGGCCAACAGATCGGCGTCCCAGGTGTTGCTATGCACGTTAAACAGCATGGTGCGCGAGGCGTTGCTCACATCCGTGGCGTGTACTCGGCCCTCGGTCAGCTGCCAGATCAGCCAGCTGTCGATGGTGCCAAAGGCCAGTTCGCCGTTGGCCGCTTGGGCGCGTGCGCCGGGCACGTTGTCCAGCAACCATTTCAGCTTGGTGCCCGAAAAATAGGCGTCGACCAGCAAGCCGGTTTTAGCCTGAATGGTGTCGGCCATGCCACGCGCGCGCAGGTCGGCGCACGTTGGCTCGGCCCGGCGGTCTTGCCAGACGATGGCGTTGTGGATGGGCAGGCCGGTCAAGCGGCTCCACACCACGGTGGTCTCGCGCTGGTTGGTAATGCCCACCGTTTTAATTTGTGCAGCTTTGATGCCCGCCTTGGCCAGAGCCTCCCGTGCGGTTGCCAATTGAATGCGCCAGATTTCCAGTGCGTCGTGCTCCACCCAGCCGGGTTGGGGATAAATCTGCGTCAGTTCCAACTGCGCTAGGGCCACGGTGTTGCCGGTTTCGTTAAACACGATGCTGCGCGCGCTGGAGGTTCCCTGGTCAAGTGCTAGCAAGTAGGTCATGGTTTTTGTCTCTGGTGATAATGGCTCTTCATCGGCCCGTTACCGCAAAACCGACATGCTACCCCCGCCAACACCACTTCCCACGCGTCGCGAAGACCTCTTGGTCCGTCTGGCGCAAGACCGTGTTTATGACATCGCTATCGTGGGGGGTGGTGCCACAGGCTTAGGCGTGGCCCTGGACGCTGCTGCACGCGGCTTTAGTGTGGTGCTGGTGGAGTCGCATGACTTTGCCAAAGGCACCTCATCACGCTCTACCAAGCTGGTGCACGGCGGTGTGCGCTACCTGGCGCAAGGCAATATCTCGCTGGTGCGCGAGGCGCTGCACGAGCGCACCACCTTGCTGCGCAATGCACCGCATTTGGCCCAGCCGTTGGCGTTTGTCGTGCCGTCTTACCAATGGTGGGAAACCCCTTTTTATGGCGCAGGCCTGACCGTGTATGACTTGCTCGCGGGAAAAGCGGGGCTGGGTAAAACGGAATTTTTGAACACAGCTAGCGTTAAAAAACTGTTGCCCAGCGTAAATAACGCGGGCCTCAAAGGAGGCGTGAAGTACTGGGACGGCCAGTTTGACGATGCCCGCCTGGCATTGGCACTGGCGCGCACTGCCGCAGCCAAGAGCGCGTTGCTAGTCAACTATTGCAAAGCGACTGACTTACTTTACGAGAAGGGTAAGGTTAGCGGCTTGCAGTGCGAAGATAGCTTCTCCGGACAGCCCTACCGTGTGCGGGCGCGCTGCATCGTCAACGCCACGGGCGTGTGGGTGGATGCATTACGGGAAAAAGATGGCGCTGCCAACGCCCAAGATGGCAGAAAACCGACCCAGCCCATGGTGTCGCCTAGTCAGGGTGTGCACATGGTGGTGGATCGGGAGTTCTTGGCCTCAGATGCGGCTTTGATGGTTCCTCAAACAGCCGACGGGCGAGTGTTGTTTGCCGTGCCCTGGCTGGGCAAAGTCATTCTGGGTACCACTGACACGCCGCGCAAAAATCTGGAACGCGAGCCGCACGCGTTGAAAGAAGAGGTGGAGTTCATCTTGAAAGAGTCAGCCCGCTACCTGACCAAAGCGCCCACGCGGGCGGACGTCAAAAGCATTTGGGTGGGCTTGCGCCCCTTGGTTAAACCGCAGCATGCCAATGGCGAGACAACCAAGAGCATTAGCCGTGAACACACGGTGTTAGTCAGTCGCAGCGGACTGGTCACCGTGACGGGGGGTAAGTGGACTACCTACCGTGCCATGGCCGAAGATGTCTTGGACCAGTGCTTCGAAAATAACTTACTGCCCCAGCGTGCAGGTGGGGTTACCACCCGTCTTCCGTTGGTGGGTGTTGCCCAAATTACAGTCAAAGTACCCATTGCCCAAAGCCAAGGTCTGCATTCCTACGGCGATGAGGCTACGTTTATGGCTACTTTGCCGGGTGCAGATACTACGCTGCACGAGGGGCTTACAGTGGCCATGGTTCGGTTTGCTGCGCGCTTTGAATATGCAGTTACCGTAGAAGACGTCTTGGCGCGCCGCGCAAGACTTTTGTTTCTTGATGCCCGCAAGGCCGGACAGTTGGCCCCTCAAATTGCCCAAATCCTCGAAGAAGAAACAGGTTTGGCATCAAAAAAAGAAGAATTTTTGGCTCTGACACAGCAATATTTGAAAATTCCTGCATAAAAGCTGTTGACGACGCCAAGTTGTGTTGGCATAATAGTGGGCTTCGCTTGTAAAAGCTGAAGGTACTGCCCAAATAGAAGTCGTGCAAGTGGTTTGTGCGGCAGATAGCGGGCCCAAGACTGATCTGATACTAATGTGAGCCAAAGGGCAAGCGTGGTTTCAGATGCAAGTTGGGAATAATGAAATGATCCAAACTGAATCTCGACTGGAAGTTGCCGACAACACCGGCGCGAAATCCGTACTCTGCATCAAGGTGCTGGGCGGGTCCAAGCGTCGCTATGCAAGCGTTGGCGACATTATCAAGGTAAGTATTAAAGAAGCTGCTCCACGTGGCCGCGTCAAAAAAGGCGAGGTTTACAGTGCTGTAGTGGTGCGCACCGCCAAGGGAATTCGCCGTAGCGATGGCTCTTTGGTGAAATTTGACGGCAATGCAGCAGTGTTGCTCAATGCCAAGCTGGAGCCTATTGGCACCCGTATCTTTGGACCAGTGACTCGCGAACTGCGCACTGAAAAGTTCATGAAGATCGTGTCCTTGGCTCCTGAAGTTTTGTAAGGACCGGCCATGAACAAAATTCGTAAAGGCGACGAAGTCATCGTTATCGCAGGTCGCGATAAGGGTAAGCGCGGAAAAATTTCTCTGCGTCAGGACGACTCCCATGTGGTGGTCGAGGGGATTAACTTGGTGAAGAAACACACCAAGCCAAACCCAATGAAGGGCACAACCGGCGGCATCGTTGAGAAGACCATGCCTATTCACCAATCCAATGTGGCAATTTTCAATGCTGCATCGGGTAAGGCTGATCGTGTTGGTATCAAGTTGCTGGCTGACGGTAAGCGCGTACGTGTTTACAAGTCGAGCGGCGAAGAAATCAAGGTGGCATAAGCATGGCACGTCTCCAACAACATTACCGCGAAAAAGTGGCGCCTGAGCTGACTACCAAGTTTGGCTACAAGTCACCAATGCAGGTTCCTCGTCTGACCAAGATCACGCTCAATATGGGCGTGAGCGAAGCGGTCGCCGACAAGAAGGTTATGGACAACGCTGTCAATGATCTGACCAAAATCGCTGGCCAAAAGCCTGTGGTAACCAAGTCCAAGAAAGCTATCGCTGGTTTTAAAATCCGCGAAGGCCAGGCTATTGGTTGTATGGTGACTTTGCGCGGCGTGCAAATGTATGAATTCTTGGATCGTTTCGTAACAGTGGCTCTGCCCCGTGTGCGTGACTTCCGTGGTATTTCTGGTCGTGCGTTTGATGGTCGTGGTAACTACAACATCGGCGTCAAAGAGCAGATCATTTTTCCTGAAATTGAATACGACAAAGTAGATGCTTTGCGCGGTCTCAATATCAGCATCACCACGACGGCTAAGACCGATGAAGAGTGCAAAGCACTTCTCGCTGGCTTCCGTTTCCCGTTCAAGAACTGAGGTGACTCGTGGCTAAAATGGCTTTAATCGAGCGAGAGCTCAAACGTGATAAGTTGGCTGCCAAGTACGCAAAGAAATATGCGGAATTTAAAGGCATTGCCAATGACGCAAAGCGTACTGATGAAGAGCGCGCAGCTGCTCGTCTTGGTCTGCAAAAGTTGCCTCGCAACGCAAACCCCACTCGCCAGCGTAACCGCTGCGCAATTACGGGTCGTCCCCGTGGAACGTTCCAGCACTTCGGTCTGGGTCGTGCAAAGATTCGTGAAATGGCCTTTGCTGGTGAGATCCCCGGCATAGTCAAGGCCAGTTGGTAAGCGACAGGAGAACCTAATATGAGTATGAGTGATCCCATCGCCGACCTGTTGACGCGCATTCGCAATGCGCAAATGGTCGCCAAGACAACAGTTCAAATTCCTTCTTCTAAAGTGAAGGTCGCTATTGCCCAAGTCTTAAAAGACGAAGGTTATATTGACGGTTTTAAGGTGACTAACGAAGGCGGAAAAGCTGAGTTGGAAATAGCCTTGAAATATTACGCA
>JBEGPS010000250.1:0-2825 GCA_041181325.1 Pseudomonadota bacterium | reverse complement strand
CAATGAAAGGCCGCACCGAGCCTTTGCCCGCGTAAATGTTGAGGTGGTTAAACCAAAACTCGGTCATGCGCGCCAGCAGGGGCGGCTCTACATCGGGCTGGCTGCACGCACTCAGTCGCCACACGGCGGCTTTTTGCACCATGGTGCGGTTGAAGTGCAGCGGGTCGGTGGGAGTGTCGAACTCCAGCTTGCGCAGGCCCGTTGGCTCTGACTGTGCATCTCCTTGCGCCTTGATTTTTTTGCGAGCCTCACGTTCTGCAATGTCCGCGGCAAAGATGTCGGGAAGTGGCGCATTGATGCCGGCCAGGTCTGCGGCCAGCACGGGTGCATGCAGGCTGGCTCCGGCTGCCACATCAAGTTGCTGCAGCGCCCAGGCTTTGGGGCTGGACGCTGTTTGCACCGATTGAACCAAGCCGGCAGTAGGGCCGTACCCTAGGCGCGACATGGCACGCCACTGCAGTGCCATGTCAGTCATGCTACCGGCGCTGGTAGGCTGAGAATAAGAGGAGAAAGACGCTGCAGCACCCGTAGATAGTGCGTAAGCAGCTATGGTTTTAAGAGCGTTTCGACGGGGCAGGCGTGGCTGCAAGGTTGGATTTTGCATGTTGTCTCCGTTGGGTGTGCAACCCTAATTGCGCACGCCACTGGCCACATGGCCGCTGGGCACATGGCGGGCTGCGGATTCGATGTGGCCGGTCTGGTCGTCAAAGAAGAAGTCGGGCTCAAACTCGCGCAAAAACTCACCTTTGTCCAGGCCACCTAAAAACATGGCCTCGTCAATCTCAATGTTCCAGTTCATCAGCGTGCGGATGGCGCGCTCGTGCGCGGGCGCGCTGCGGGCTGTGACCAGCGCGGTGCGAATGCGCACATGCGGCATGTGGGCCTGCTGCATGCGATGCAGCGCCACCAGCAGCGGCTTGAAAGGGCCATCCGGCAGGGGCTGGGTCGCGTTGTCCATCTCGTGTTGTTGAAAGGCCACCAAGCCGCTTCTCTCGTACACGCGTTCGGCCTCGTCGCTGAACAATACGGCGTCACCGTCAAACGCAATGCGCACTTCGCCGGGGTGCGCGTCGCTGGCGTGGGCGGATGTGGGGTACACCTGCGCAGCGGGCACGCCTGCTGCCAGCGCGGCGCGCACGTCGCTCAGGTGGGTGCTTAAAAACAGGTTGGCGTGCAGCGGCTTGAGGTAGCGCCACGGCGCTTCGCCGCGCGTGAAGGTGCAACGGATGATGGGCAGCGCGTAGTGCGCCGCGCTTTTCATCACGCGCAGGCCGCTCACCGGGTCGTTGCGCGACAAGATCACCACTTCCACCCGCTGCATCTGATCGTCGTTAAACGCCAACAGCTTTTTAACCAACGAAAACGCCACACCGGGCGTGGCAGGCACGTCCAGCTTTTGGCGCTGCAGCTCCATATAGGCCCGGTCGTCTGCCCCTTCAAACACACGGTTTTCTTCTTCAAAGTCGAACAGCGCGCGGCTGGAAATCGCCACCACCAATTTGCCGTCAAGTGTCAGAGCCATATTTTCTTTCAAAAAGATTGGAGCGCCGCCGGGCCGCCCCAAGGCGCGAAGGCCCCCTCGGGGGGCAGCGCAGTACACGCAGTGACAAGCGTGGGGGTCATTTCACCAGTTGGTTGAGTTGAATAATGGGCAGTAGCACCGCCAGCACGATTAGCATCACCACCAGGCCCATGGCCACGATCAGCAGCGGCTCCAGGAGCGTTGCCAGTTGCAGGGCGCGGCGTTGCACTTCGGTGCGCAGCTGCAAGGCGGCGCGGTCCAGCATCTGGGGCAGCTGGCCGGTTTGCTCGCCCAGGCGCGCAAACATGCCCAACAGCGCCGGAAAACGCTGGTTGTGCGCCAGCGCGTTGGCCAGCGGCGCACCTTCGCGCACCAGCGCCAAGGCGGTGAGCGCATCGGCGCGCATGGCGCGGTTGGACAAGGTGTCAGTCGCCGCTTGCAGCGACTTCAATATGGGCACGCCTGCCGCGCCCAGCATGGCCAGCGTGCTGGCAAAGCGCGACGCGTTGTAGCCGCGTGCCAGCCGGCCCAGAATGGGCAAGCGCAGCCACGCCGCATCAAACTTTTCACGAAAACCAGCGCTAGCCCATGCCAAACGTGCGCAGATAGCTCCTAAAAACATAGCAATCAATATCAGCCAACCGTAGTTGCGAATGGCACCACTCAGTCCCAGCATCACCTGGGTGAGCCACGGCAAGGCGCGCTTGGAGCCTGCAAACACATTGGCCACCTGCGGCACCACATACGCCAGCAAAAAGACCACAATGACCACCGCCACCAGGCTCACGATGGCGGGGTACAGCGCTGCGCCAATCAGTTTGGCTTGCAGGTTTTGCTGCTCTTCCAGCTCGTCCGCCATGCGCTCCAGCACCGTGCCCAGCTGGCCACTGTGCTCGCCCGCGCCAATTACGGCTACGTAAATGGCAGAAAACTCACGCGGGTGCTTACTCAGCGCACTGCCCAGGGTGGAGCCGCTGTTGACTTCGGCGCGCACGGTGGCCACCACATCGCGCTGCGCGGGTGTTTCAGCCTCGTCGGCCAGTGAAGACAAGGCGCGCTCCAGTGGTAAACCGGCACTCACCAGCCCGGCCAACTGGCGCGTCCAGATGGCGAGTTGGTTGGCATTGAAGGCGCGGCGGGTCCACAAGGCGCTGCTGCGCTGCGCGTTCGAGCCACCTGCGGTGTTTCCGCCCCTACTACTGTAGTCAACATTTCCAGTCTGCCCAAGCACCTGCACCTGCAGCGGCACCAGTTTTTGCCCGCGCAGTTGTCCGCGCGCGGACTTGGCCGTGTCGGCCTCTAG